>JAYUJY010000042.1:0-8114 GCA_043764895.1 Synechococcales cyanobacterium
GTCCATTGGGCGATCGAATAATATTGGCAGGCTTAATATCGCGGTGAATAATCTTGTGATGATGCAGAAAGTCAACCGTCTCTAACATCGTTTCCAAGAGTGCCTTCACCTCAGATTCTTTGAAAACCTGCCCCGTCTTTAAGATCTCCGCTAAATTCTGGCCCTCAATGTATTCCTGAACCAGATACTGAAACCCCTCCTGTTCAAAATAATCCAAAAACCTCGGAATCGACGGATACTGCCCCGCCGTCATCAACTGCTGCGCCTCTTGCCGAAACAACTCTGACGCCTTCGCTTGCACTCCCTGCTGCTGCGGATACAACTGCTTAATTACACAGCGGGGCTTCATCGACTGAGACAAATCCACCGCCAAAAAGGTTCGCCCAAACCCACCTTGCCCGATCGGCTTTAACGCCTGATACCGATCGCACAATTTCAACGCAGTCCCACAGCTTTGACAAACATTATCATCAGAATTCTGAGGCGACGAGCAGACGGGATTTAGACAGTAGGGCATAGATGTTTCAGGGAAGGACGATCGGTGGTCAGCATCAGAACATCGGGGGTGAATCGATCGTTAAAGCATAACTTCTCGCTAACAGTTATTGTAGTAGAGTTGCGCATATTGCTTAATGAAGTGGCGATCGGATTTGCCATAGTCAGTATGGCTAAGTGGGTAGATAATCCACTTAACGACGGTGCGAAAGGCCGATCGCTTGATCAATTGAGTCTAGGCCCGCCTGATCCAAACGATCGACGAGTCCAGATAAGATTTGGCGAACCAAGGCTGGACCTTCATAAATCCAGCCCGTGTAGACCTGAAGGAGGCAAGCCCCAGCGGTGATTTTTTCCCAGGCATCATCGGCAGTAGAAATTCCGCCCACGCCAATAATGGGAAACTCTCCCTGGGTGTGACGGGCAATGAGCGCAATCACCTCCGTCGATCGCTCTCGCACCGGAGCGCCACTGATTCCTCCCGCCTCGTCAGCGACCCGATTTCCAGTTTGCTTCAGCACCTGCGTTTTGAGTCCGTCTCGGCGGATGGTGGTATTGGTGGCGATAATCCCGGTGAGCTGAGACGATCGAGCTAGGTCTACGACGGCCAAAATGTCGTCATCCAGCAGATCCGGCGCGATCTTGACGAAGATGGGCTTGTTTTCAGTGTTTTCTTGGGTAAGGGCTTCAAAAATCGGATTGAGCTGCTCCACACTCTGAAGCGATCGAAGGCCCGGTGTATTGGGCGAACTCACATTGACCACAAAATAGTCGCCCAAATGTTTCAGTCGTTGGAAACTCACTCGATAATCCGCATAGGCTTCCTCTAAGGGCGTAATTTTGGATTTGCCGAGGTTAATTCCTATGGGCATCGAGCTTAGGGTGCGATCGCTCATATTTCGCCGAGCGTCTAGGCGATCCCGCAATGCCTCTGATCCTGCATTGTTAAATCCCATGCGATTGAGAGCAGCCTGGTCGTCCACCAGCCGAAACAGTCGGGGCTGCGGGTTCCCGGTTTGGCCGTATTGCGTCACCGTCCCCAGTTCCGCAAACCCAAACCCAAAGTTGGACCAGATTCCCGCACCCTGACCATTTTTGTCAAACCCTGCGGCCAGTCCCAGCGGATTATTAAAGTGGCACCCGAAGCAGGTCTGAGCCAGACTATGGAACTTAGAGTCCTGAGGCTCGCCTTGATCGCCATAGAGCTGAGTGAGTTGGTTGAGAATCAGCGTTCGCACGGCCAGAGGCGATCGGATATCGAGCCATTCGAGGGCGGCGAGGGTTTGCTGGTGCAGCCATTCGGGATCGGCATTGAGTCCCGAAAACAAAATCGGACGCAGAATCGATCGGTAGAGATTGAGGGAGGAATCTGACACAGCAATGAAGGTCGCGAAGTGATTATGAGAAAACTAAAGATTAGCGCATCATTTAGACGGGAGCAAATTAGATCGGAACAAAAAGACTTGGGCACACCACACAGGTTATTCTGCTTATGGAAAGATAGACAAATTGAAAAAATTCTGGGTTTACCGTTCTTCAGTCACTTCCAATTTATGAATAAAATTTTTGCGCTTGAGATAACCGTCCGTCTTAGGGAACGCTAGGAATTAGAAGGTTTTGCCCCTCCACCCGCACACCCATCGTACTCAGTCGTCATCATGAGTCCTGTCAAAGAAACCAATGTTCAAGAGAATCTACTTATCCTATTGGGACAGGTTTTACATACGCTCCGGGAGGCGGAGCGTGTAGACGACCTGATGGAGACGACGCTGAATTATTTACGATCGGCGTTCTTAAAGGATTATGAGCTGATCTGGATTGGGCTGTACGATCGCGTGGATCATCGGATGCTGGGCAAGGGTGGCTTCACGCCCGGTGGGATCAAGGGCGATGGCATTCACAATAGTGAGATGAAGCAAAAGATTTCGCTGTTGTCGGGCGATATTTTGGAGCAGGTGGTGATTCAGCAGCGTCCGTTGGCGTTGGCGGATCTGCGGCAGGAAATGCGGGCAGGGGACTGGCGGAAGCTGGCGCAGAAACACAATATTCAGGGCACGATGCTGTTTCCGCTGTGCTTCCGCGATCGGTGTTTGGGCGTGCTTATTCTCGGGACGCATCGCTGGGGAACCTTTCCCGGAACAGTCGAAAAAGCCACGCTAAATATGGTGCTGGGCGAACTGGCCTCCATGCTAAACCAAACCGAACAGGACTGGCAGCGTCAACAGATCAAGCGTCCGGACAAGCCGCTACTCCAACAACTCGATCGGACTCGATCGCTTCCGGATTTGGGCAAGCGGCTCGAAGTCGTGATTGAAGAGACCCATCAGTTTTTGGCTCCGACTCGCACCAGTTTGTATTGGTTTGAACCCAATCAGCGCTACTTTTGGCGGCGGCTCACGAATCAATCGCCCCGCATGAACGGCCTCCTGGAAAACAGCACCCCTGCGGGTGGCATCACCGCCCAAGAAGTCAACAGCTTTTATCAGCAGCTTGTCAACGACCAGGTTGTGGCGATCGGTGAATCCCAAAGCTCCCTCAGGGCTGATGCCACGTCCCGGCTGATGCAGTTGATTCGGGCACGATCGCTCCTGGCCGCTCCAGTGCTGTATCAAAACCAGCTCCTGGGGTTTCTCGCTGTGGAAGGGTCTGCCCCACGCATTTGGCAGGATGAGGAAAAGCAGTATCTTCGCGGGGCGGGGCAGATTGTGGCCTTGATGTCGCCTTTGGAAAACATGGAGACCATCATTGAGCAGACTAAGCTCGATCAAGCCCTCACGACCGAAATCGCCCGATCGCTCTACAGCTCCGACGACTGGAAAACCACCCTGAACCGAGCGGCAGAACTGCTGGGCAAACGGCTCAAAATCGATCGCTTTATGGTGGTCTTGAGAGATGCGCGATCGGGCAATTTTGAAGTGTGTTATCAGCATCAGCCGCGCAATCGCAGGGCTACGGGCGTCGCACTGCCGAAGCTCAGCGATCTCGATTTGCAGCTAGCCGAACGTAGCGAAGCCTCCATCGTCATCGAAAATCTAGAAGACGATTTGCGCTTCACGGCTTGGCGATCGCCGCTCTGGGAACTGGGTGTGCGATCGCTTCTTCTCGCCAGTACCTCACCGGGTCATCGCCTAGAGAGCATCCTCTTGGTGTGCCATGAGACCCCCCGAAGCTGGACTGCCGCCGAACAGCAGCTTGTGCAGCTTGTCGCCCAGCAGCTCGGCGTGATTCTGAACCAATGGCAGCTCCAACGCCAAGTCACCCAAGAAGCCCAGCTTCACCAAAGCACCCAACGCTGCATTCAAATGATCCAGCAGTGCGATCACCTCGATGACCTAGAGCAAGTCGCCCTGCGAACCATCGCGCCGATTTTGGAATCGCCCATGGCCTTTCTGGTGTCGTGGTTTCCGGGTCGTCGCATCGGACGGCTGGTGTTGCCGCAGCACATGGACCGCCGTTATGCGCTGCTTCCCAATACCAAAGTTTCGATTCATGCCGATCCTCTGATTCGGATGATCCATGACCAAAATACCATTCTCACCCTCACCCCCGCCCAAATTCCCGGCGAGTCTCGGCAGTGGCTGGACGCTCAGGGCATGGGTCAACTGGTCACGATCGCCCTGCGCATTTGCCCGGACGATGAGCCGACGGGTTTGCTTTGCCTGGTGTTTCACGATGAGCATGTCCTAAACGATCGATCGCTTCATGTGCTTAGCATCCTCACCAGTCAGCTTGCCGCCGCCCGCCGTCACCTTAAGCTCGAAGCCACTCTCCAGAGCGAACGTCTCAAGCTCGAACAAATTGGCTGGTACAAGCACCGTCATCTCGAAGAATTGCACCGCAGTGTCAACATTGGCATTCAGCGTCTCATCGAAGCCGCCAAACCCGTTACCCAAGATGCCCTGACCACGACCCGCAACCAGCAGATTTTGCGACAGCTCGGGGATGCGATGGTTCCAGTCCAGTCGGCCCTGCTGAATGAGCAATGGCAGCTTCAGTTTCGTCAGGAAAGTTTGCCGCTCCTAGGACTGTTGCGCCGCGCCCTCGATCGCGCCGATCACTTGCTCAAGCAGCGCCAGCTTTGGTCCCAAGTCCACCAAGACAGCAATCCCATCATCATCGGCGACAGCAGCAAACTTGAAATGATCCTGTACGAAGTGGTTTTGACGTCGGGGTTGCGATCGGAAGCGGGAAAACGGATTGATATTTGGTGTCGGCAATTTGATAAACGCTGGGTGGAAATTGCCATCACCGACAACGGCACGATTGAACCCCGGCTCCTGAAAGATCTCGAAGGCGGGCAGCTTCTCGATCCCCTCGCTCCCAGCCTGCTCAACCAGCCACCGGGACTCCACCTAGCCATCTGCAAAGAACTCCTGCGGGCCATGGGAGCCGAACTCACCGTCAGCCGCCTAGAGGATGGGCGAATTATGACCCGACTCATGCTTCCCGCGTCTCAGCAAGGTCGTGTCTCACCGTCCGGGAGCAGCAGCCAAAACACTACAAATAGCGTCTAAATCCGACGATCGGTCCCGCGACCTCTAAATGTGAGGAACAACTTCGGAGAAAATATTAAGGATCAGTCGTTTTACAACAGTCCTCGGGTTAGAATACCTTCACCAACCACCGCCCGATGGGTTGTCTATGTTTGTAACTCCGCGACTAACGCCACTTAAAACCCCACTCAAATCGAATTCAAGCCCCTCGCCTAGGTCGAATTCCAACCGTTCTCCGTCCAGAGCACAGTCGATCGCTGCCCTTGTCCCGCTGCAAGCCCGATCGTCGCGTGACGTCCGATTGCGGCCATTGCCTAGCCGAGTTCCGGTTCCACAATGGCTGCAACTGATGAAGCAGACTGAACGGCTGTCCTTGGTGGTGGCGGGGATTTTGGTCAGTGGGGCGATCGTCACTTACGGCTGGGCCATGTACTCTCAGCAACAGTGGGGCCAAGAATATCGCCAACTAGAGAAGCTCCGCCGCAACGAGCGTCAGCTCACCACTAATGGCGAAATGATGAAAAATAATATCGCTCGCACTAGCGATCCCAAGCAGTATGGTCTGGTCCCTCGCAGTGCGGCTCACATTGTGGTCATGCCTCCGGCTCCTCCCCGTCCGCCTCTTCCTATGCGTGCCACTGGACCCGATTCAAATACCAAACCCATCATGCCCATCGGGTACTAGCAGCTATGGTTCGTCCCCTATCCCGGCCTGAGCGATCCCGATCGAATTCAGCCCGACCCAATCCTGCCCGGTTTGCTCAATCCCGATCGAGGCTGCGATCGAAATCCCCTTATTTCAAGAGCCTGATGGATCGTCCGGCGATTCCGTCCCCTCAGCGTCTCCGGTTAGTGTGGATGGTTTTGTTGGCGGGGTGCGTGTTGTTGGGCGGGAATTTAGTCCGGCTACAGGTGTTCAAGGCGTCGGAGTTGCTCACCTATGCTAAGCAGCAACAAACGACGTATTTGCGGCCCTTTACGCCTCGTCGCCCGGTGATCGATCGCACCGGAAATGCGATCGCTATTGATGAGCAGGTCTATACAATCTTTGCGCATCCTCGATACTTCGAGAAAAAAAGCACCGCAGAGGTGGCAAAAGCCCTCGCACCCATTTTAAATCAGCCCGAAGCGGACCTTCAGAAGAAGCTCGACAGCGCTAAGACGGGCATTCGGCTGGTGGATCACATCAAGGAAGACAGCGCCAATAGAATCAGAGAGCTATACATTGACGGATTAGATTTTATTGCTCAGGAACAGCGCGTCTATCCGCAACAGGATCTCCTCGGTAGCATCATCGGTTACGTCGATAATGCTCAACAGGGTCAAGGAGGTGTGGAATATAGCTACAAGCATTTGCTCGAACGATCGGAAAAAGCCGTTCGGCTCAACAAAACAGGACAGGGCAACATTCTGCCGGACAATGTTCCTAACGGCTTCATTCACCAAGACGATCTCAGACTTCAGCTTACGATCGACAATAGACTCCAGCGCGCAATCCAAAAAATCGTCGCGCGTCAAGTCCAATCCTTCGGCGCAAAACGGGGACTGGTCATTGTGATGGATGCCCAAGATGGGGCGATTTTGGCCATGGTGTCTAATCCGACCTTTGACCCGAATGAGTATTGGAATGTCAAAGATTTGTCGGCGTTCAAGAACTGGGGACTTACCGATCTCTATGAGCCGGGATCGACCTTCAAACCGATCAATGTGGCGATCGCCCTTGAAGCGGGGACGGTCAAGCTTGACGATACGTTTTACGACTCTGGGACGCTTTCCATTGAAGGTTGGCCGATTAATAACTCTGACGGGGCGGCGCGCGGAACGATCGGTCTGACCGACATCATTCGGTATTCTAGCAACGTCGGGATGGTTCGCATTGTCCAAACCATGAAGCCTTCGGTGTACTACAGTTGGCTCGAACGCATTGGCATGGGGCAGTATACGGGCATCGACTTGCCTTTTGAAGCGCAGGGCTACCTCAAGGAACGAAAAACCTACATGAGTTCTCCCATTGAAGTCGCCACGACGGCCTTTGGTCAGGGGTTTGCTATGACGCCGATGCAGCTCGTGAAGCTCAATGCCATGCTGGCGAACGGGGGCAAAATGGTCACGCCCCACGTCGTCAAAGGTCTCTACGACGGTCAAGGACGCCCCCACTGGCAACCGCAGCAAGCGATGCCCAAACAGATTTTTTCGCCTAAAAACACGAAGGCGATTCTGCGGATGATGGAGGCGGTGGTTAATGACGGGACCGGGAAACAGGCACAGGTTGCAGGTTATCGGGTGGCGGGGAAAACCGGGACCGCGCAAAAAGCTACCGAATCCGGTGGTTACTCTGCATCCAAATTTATTACAAGCTTCGTCGGGATTTTCCCGGTGGATAACCCTCGCTATGTCGTTTTGTCAGTCCTGGATGAGCCTCAAGGTCAAGCCTATGGGGGAACGACGGCTGCTCCGATCGTTCGAGAAGTCATCGAACTGGTGGCGGGTGTGGAACAAGTCCCCCCGAGTAAACCGGATCCTTAGTTAGGGAGTCTGCTGCAAGATTGACAACGATGGACGCAAATAAAACTAAGTAAATGTCCTGAACGCCGATCGGCCCGTCACTGTATGACCTACTGCCTCAATCCCGTCTGTGCATCGCCTCAGAATTCCGCTGATGATGTTTGTCAAAACTGTGGGACTGCGCTGCGGTTATCTCAGCGATATCAAGCGTTGAGGCCGATCGGGCAGGGTGGGTTTGGTCGAACCTTTCTAGCAGTGGATCTATCTCAGTCGATGAAGCCCCGCTGTGTGATTAAGCAGTTGTATCCGCAGCAGCAGGGAGTGCAAGCAAAGGCATCAGATTTGTTTCGGCAAGAGGCGCAGCAGTTAAAACTAGCAGGTCAATATCCGTCAATTCCGACGTTTTTGGATTATTTTGAGCAAGAGGGTTTTCAGTATTTGGTTCAGGAATTTATCGAGGGGCAAAATCTGGCGGAGATCTTAAAAACAGGACAGGTTTTTAAAGAGCGCGAGGTGAAAGCCTTATTGGAAACGATGTTAGAGACGGTTGACTTTCTGCATCATCACAAGATTATTCACCGCGATATTAAGCCTGCCAATATTATTCGATCGCCCAATGGA
>JAYUJY010000043.1:0-39760 GCA_043764895.1 Synechococcales cyanobacterium
AGGTATGAATAATTTTATTTTCCAAACTAGGACTTAAGCTAGATGAACTTTCTAAGAACTTGGTTTGATAGATTCATACCTATTTTCAGCAACGCCGAATCTGCATAATATCCTAAAGCTTCAATTGCCGATCCTCGAACCGTCCAGTCATGCCCTTCATTATCATCTAAGGCATTGATAATCATCGGCACAGCTTTCTCAGGTAGTAACTTTAGCCTTCCCAGTGAAGTTATTGCATTGCCTCGGATATACCACTCTGGAGAATTCGTATTTTCAAGTAAAATCGAGCCTATTTCATCACTCTGATTTTCGGTAGAACCGAGCGCCAAAATCGCCAAGCTTCTTACTCGTGCGATCGGTGATTCAGCAAGTCTCTTTAAATCTGCATAAAAAAGGTTGGATTTGTTACCCATCAAGGAACATGTGAATAGATTAGAAGTTAATAAATTCTCTGAAGTTGAGGACAAATTTAATTTAATTCCATCCAATACTTTTGGAAATGATTGGGAGAGTTGGACTAATAGTTCACCAATTTTATAAGGTTGCTCATTGATGCCTCGCTTTTCCATGAGACTAAATAGATCAGTAAGGAGTTGTATTGCTTCTTCTCCGATCCATTGTATCGCTGAACAGCCTGTTCGTTCAATTTCACAATCATCGCTGTGAAGCATCTCTCTGATTTCTGACAGAGCAAAAATAGCATTGTCTTTACAATTTTCAATTAATTGATTCAAGATAAAGTATCCATCATCAATAGAGAAATCATAGTAAATATGATTTTCTTTCAAGTGTTGCAAAGAATTACGACGTAACATTACATATGCATGAATGACTTGCTTTAATAACTGACCATTATTGTCTAGGTTTAATGCATCAATGTAGTGTCTTCCTTCAGGGTACCCAATCCGACACCACTCACCAGCAATTGCCAAAATTTCATTGCTTATAGACGAATTGCTTAATCTTTGATTAGGAGAAACTTCAGCTAATCTTTTAATTAAGCTAGCTAAATGTTGGCTATCCTTTATGTATTCAGACATTTTGTTGTAGCTCGTAGTTTTTATTTCTACAATACCCTCTCAAACCCAAAACCGCCCAATCTCAGCAGTCTACAGTTCTAACTCACGGAAGGACGATCGCACTTCACATGACATCCAACATCATTAGGCGATCGCATAGCCTGTGTATTCCCTCACCTGAGGTGGATGGAACGCCAACACAATATTGTCCTTAGATACCCCTGCTGCAACTAACTCACCCGTAATCCCATCCTCAATCCCGTCATAATGAATCCAAATCTTCCCATTCCGAATCTCGGCATGAACCACACAGCCATGAACCCGACAGCCATTTTCCCAACCTTCATTCATTAGCATGTAGTGGCTGCGATCGCCACTCACTACCACATAGGTCGCCACCTCTCCGTAGCGATAAGGCAACGCTGCATAGTATTGCAAAATCTTTTCCAGCGTCTCCCGCCATTGGTCTAAAGATTGACTTACGATCGCCATAGTACAACCTCCTCATTCATTGGATCAAAAACAACCATCCGAAATCCCGGTTCTTCCAATAATAACTCCCCCGCTTCCTCCTTAAATAAAGTCTCAAACGTGTTCCGATTCACGGCCAAATAAAGCAACCGATCGGGATCTCTTTTTTGCAGCGCCCGAGCATACATAAAGAATTGTCCCCAAGCATTTTCGAGATCATGAATCGGCGAAGGGCTGAGAAAACTCTTGATCTCAATCGCAATTTTTTCCGTCCCTCGTTCAGCCGCAATCAGCTTCTCCGCACCCAGATCCACATAAACCGATCGTCCACCAATTTTGAGCGTGAGCGGATCATCGGTAATCGTCCAGCCATCTTTAATCAGAGCACTGCAAACGACATCGTGATAAATATCTTTGGCGGGCATAATTACTACACGATATTCAAGCCTCCCTATCATACCTCAACTCAAAAGCCCGTTGGCGTTGGCACAGCCTCTGCCTTAGCAGAAAGCCTCCCGGAACGGGAATCGCCCACAACCCCCACCCAAGCCGAAAATCGCCCAGCCCACAGTTCTGACTCACGAAAGGACGATCGCTACGGACCTATTACAATCTGCGATCGCCTAACTTCGATCGTCGCATCACACAACATCAAGAAATCAATCCCCAACAACCCATCAGCACCCGCACTTGGAGGCAAATCCAACGCAACCACATCATAATCAACTTGCGATCGTCCCAAGGCATTGAACAGCGGAACTTTCAGCCGAGGCACTTGCACCACGCCACTAGCCGCCGTAATCGAAATCAGCCGAGGCGATCGAGGAATCTCACAACCTGAACGGACGAGAATTTGAGTCGATAAAACCGTATAGCTCGATCCAGTATCGACCAATAGACGCGCAACTACAGGAGGAGTCACTCCCGTCCCCACCGAAACCCGCACAAACAATAAACCATTGCGACGTTCTAACGGATAAAGCACTCGCTGACTCATAGAATAAATGCCATATCCTCAGGCACTTTCACAAAACACTCGATCGCAACACCCCGATCGCCTCGATCAGCAATGGCATCATAAACCACATCCCGATCGATCGAATGCGCAATCACCTCACCTGCGATCGGCTTCAAATTCTCATCCAAATCCGTGTAGGCAATCAAAACCCATTCCCCATCATAGCGTCGCTCAATCTCACCAAAGCTTAAAACTTGCATCATTCTTCTCCTAATCGATCGGACTCAATCTAACGTCTAAACTCAGCATGAATTTCAGAGGCCGTAAACTATCACAATCAGCTTAACGCATTCCTAATCTTACGATTACCCTTCCCCAAGACCACGATAATCGATCGGCTAATCCTTCGGCGGATATCAACTTACCATTACCTAACGCCAAAAACGATCGCCCCCCATCCACCCTAAAAGCTCGTTGGCGTTGGCATGGCCTCTGCCTTAGCAGAAAGCCTCCCGGAACGGGAATCGCCCACAAACCCATCCAAGCCGAAAATCGCCCAACCTCAGCAGCCTACAGTTCTAACTCACGGAAAGACGATCGTTACGGACCGATTACAATCTGCGATCGTCTGACTTCGATCGTCCAATTCCATATAGGCATTAAAGAATCAGCCTAAATTGACCAATCTTCAAATTTCAACCCTGAAACCCGTTCAAAATCTCGCCGATTTCGAGTAATCAAAACACCATCTACTGATAGCGTAATTGCAGCAATCCGCAAATCATGGCTACCTACCCGAATCTTCTGTTGCAGTAATTCACGATAACGATCGCAAGCAATATCCGAAAAAGGCAGTATCGGAAACTTTTTGAGATCGTCCAGAGTCGTCTGAAACGTCCTGTAAGCAACCGCCAATCGATCAATCCTTTCCATTCCTGAGAGACCATTAATCGTCGCGAGTCGCCCTTTTACCTTCTCTTCTGCTGTCACAATTGTAATGGCCACTGAACTCGCCATTATTGGCTGTAACCGCCGCTGAATAGGGAGATTACCCCGTTCCAGCAAAGACAAATGATCAGTATCAAAAATCCACAACGTCATACGATCGACTCTAAATCTAGATCCATGCCCGCATTCGCTTCTTGGCGAGCCTCTGCGATTGAGGCTTGATAGTCATCCCAATTTGGGTCATCAGCATACTTTCCTGCGATCGCAAGCCACGGGTTTTCAACCTGCATCATAGGCAAATCCAAATAGGCTATTTCCCCATCTGCCAATTCTGCTTTAACGTGTTGGTCTAAGTTTCGTAGGGCCTCTTCACGACTATTTCCCTCAACTGAAAACCCAGCCCAAGTGAGCAATTTCGCGATCCACACTCGTTCAGACTGTTGTGTCACAAGTACTGGGGAAGCATGACTTCCATTCGGAAACGGCATAGTTGTCATACTAAAATCACCAATTTGCTCATGGGATATTCCTATTATAAGTGCGATCGGACCCTTCAGGTTTCCCATACACATCCACGAAAACGATCGCCCACCCCATCCACCCTAGAAGCCCGTTGGCGTTGGCAAAGCCTCTGCCTTAGCAGAAAGCCTCTCCTTAAGGAGAATCGCCACCAAACCCGCCCAAACCGAAAATCGCCTAGCCTACAGTTCTAACTCACGGAAGGACGATCGTACCTACCCTCAGACTTGTCTTCAACTTTGCCATCATTGCGCAATCCAATCTTCCAATCGTAATCCTGGAATATTTTCAAAATCTCGAATGTTGTTCGTTACCACAATTGGAAACTCACGCGAAAACCTTTGCTCCACCTTGCGATTACTGTTCAGCAGCGCCACACAAATATTCGTATCTAACAAATACATCGCCATCCCTTACCAGCCACCATCCATAGAACGTCCTAAATCTGAACGTCGATCGGATTCAATGTCCTGAAAAATCTCCACCAAATCCGGTTGATCTCGCCAACACCCAAACAACTGCTGAAGTTTCGCTAATCGGTCGTCCTGACTCATCAGCAATGACTGATCAAGATCCTGCATCACTCCCAACGCCGCCAAAACCGATCGCTTTCCATCTGGCGGAAGCTGCGTAACTAGCTCAATCACCTGCGACAATGTAACGTCTAAACTCAACATGAATTTCAGACCCCGTGAACAAGGACACCTAGTTTAGCGCATCCTCATCTTACGATCGTCTCACCCCAGGATGACGAAAGCCGATCGTTCTTCCTAACTCCTCGGCGAATGCCAACTTACCCTGGCCCACCGCCGATACGAAAGGACGATCGCTGAATGATTTGTAAGTTCTAACGAGCCGTCACCTAGCGCCCGTTGGACATCCTCGATCGCACCGCCTTTAGATGTCCTCAAACTTATACCCGACCCCAATAACCGTCTTCACAAAGGTCGGACTCGATGGATCAGGCTCTATTTTTTTGCGAAGGCGTGCAATGTGCGTATCCACCACCCGCTCATCTCCAAAAAAATCACTACCCCAAAGCTTCTCAATCAGTTGTCCCCGGTTCCACACCCGGCCCGGATAGCTCAAAAACGTCGAAAGCAACTCAAACTCCAGCGTCGTCAAGTCCAGCGTCTCAGGCTTGCCCCCGTCCAACTGCCGCACCGCCGATCGCTGATCAATATCTAGACTAAAACTCGCCGTCTGATAGGTTTGCGTTTGCCCGCCCTGCCGCAGCGATCGACGCAGCAATGCCCGTGCCCGTGCCACTAGTTCTTTCGGGCTAAACGGCTTCACCATATAGTCATCCGCCCCCGTCGATAAGCCGATGATGCGATCGAGTTCTTCACCCTTGGCCGTCAGCATCAAAATATAGGGATCCTTCGTCCCCGTTTTTTGGCGAATTCGCGCGCAAACCTCCAGCCCATCTAAGCCCGGAATCATCAGGTCCAAAATAATCAGATCCGGCTGCATCTCCTGAAACGCTTGCAGCGCATTGACCCCATCCCGACAGACCCGACAGGTAAACCCTTCCTTTTCCAAATAAAGCTGAAGCAGTTCAGCAATTTCAGCTTCATCTTCGACAATCAAAATCTGCATATTACTTAAGGGTAGGACTCAACCTTAGATAGGAGCAAGCGTTGTAATCAGCACATGACAAGGGCACACCCCAAAACCATACACCTCGATCGGATAGATTTCCGCAATCTGAGTGACCCTTTTAAAATCAGTTCAACAACGGGGTTGCGCAATCCGCGAAGATGCTGGTATATTAAATAAGTCGGAAGCAAAGCGGAGACGGGCTAATGCCTGAAACTAGTTTAGCTGAAGGCGAAGCAACGCGGGATAGAGCAGTCCGGTAGCTCGTCGGGCTCATAACCCGAAGGTCCTTGGTTCAAATCCATGTCCCGCAACTTAATTCAGCCAGGTTAGTCTTTATAAGAAAGGCTAACCTAGAATTCAAGAAAGCTTCAAATTTAACGTCGCGGGATAGAGCAGTCTGGTAGCTCGTCGGGCTCATAACCCGAAGGTCCTTGGTTCAAATCCATGTCCCGCCATAGTCGTAAAATATTTGAAAAAGGGAGACAGCCGTTGGGTTGTCTCCCTTTTTCAAATAGAGTTGCTAAGCCTATGAATGAGAAGGCATACTGGTTAACAGCGATCATAATCTTTCACTTTTACCAGGCTGTATTATCTTGATAGCAGTCTTGGATACAGAGTAGGCCAGTGCTTTTTTAGGGGACGTATGGCAAAGCAATCTTCAACGAGTGGAACGACAACACAGCAGATCCTTACGTTTAATCGCGTCACGATCGCATCCATTGGTATCGGTCTAGCTGGATCACTCTGGGTTGTGGATAGCATCACCGACACGATCGGGGACTGGATGCCTGCCATTTTGGTCGGCAGCATTCTTGCTTGGGGCTATTCTCGGCTGACCCAATTGGCTCGATCGACGGCGCTCGTCACTCGCAAACCCGTCACCTTAGATAGCGTAAAAACAGCACTCATCGAAGCTGAAAAAGTCGTGGGTCAAGTCGCCGCCGAATTACAAACGCTCGCTACCGATGCCACCGATGAACAGACTGCTGCGGATGCGTCTGCTGATTTGCGATCGCAGCTTCAAGACATTTTAGTCGCCCTCAAACGGGATGAACTCCGATTTGCGATCGTCGGTGGAAAAGGCGTCGGCAAAACGAGTCTTCACCACTGGCTTGAAACAAATTGGCTCCAAAGCCCCGTGTTACAAGGCATCTCCCAGAGACTACAGCTCCTCGACACTCCCGAACTCTTTAGCAATAATCCCCGCGACTCACAAACGGCATTGACGATCGCCAAGCGCAGCGATTTGGTTCTCTTTATGCTTCAAGGCGATCTGATGGAGTCTGAACTGAAACTGCTCCAGGATCTGAATCAAGCCTACCGTCGCACGGTGATTGTTCTAAACAAACAAGACCAATATCTTCCGAAAGAACAAGAGGAAATCCTCGCTAAGATACGCGATCGAGTGGCGGGAATGATTGCTAAAGAAGACGTCATCGCTATCGCAACTCAGCCACGCCCCATCAAAGTTCGTCAACACCAAGATGATGACAGTATTAAAGAATGGATCGAAGAACCACAACCTCAAGTAGAACCCTTATTCAATAGACTTCAACACATTCTTTTGAATGATGCTCAAGCTCTAATGATGGCCAGTGCCCTGGGTGATGCAGAAGCACTGAAATTAAAAGCCCACCAACAGCTCAACTTAAAACGCCGTGCGATCGCGATGCCCTTGATCGATCGCGCGCAGTGGATCGTCGCCGGAACCGCTTTTGCCACGCCCTTTCCAGCGTTAGACCTGCTCGCCACTGCCGCCGTTAATGGTCAAATGGTCATTGAACTCAGCCAGCTTTATCAGCAGAAATTTTCTCTTGATCAAGCCAAACAAATTGCTAAAAACATGGCGGAAATCATGATCAAACTCGGCATTGTCGAAGTCTCTACCCAAGCGATCGCCTCTGTCCTAAAAACCAACGCCCTAACCTATATGGCCGGGGGCGCACTGCAAGGCATCAGTGGAGCTTACCTGACGCGGATTGCAGGACTGTCGCTGATGACCTATTGGGAGGAGGAATGCAGCGCCGCCAATACCAGTACAGCCAAGGCGTCAGCCGTAAAACTCGACAGGCTTTCTAGCATCGTCACAACCGTCTTCCAGCAAAATCAACGCACAAATTTTCTCCAAGGCTTTGTCACCACGGCTCTGGGTCAATTGTTCCAAAAGCAGCCGATCGAAGCCCCACACCTCGAAACACCATCGACCCAAATCCTCATGCTCCAACCTGCTCCCATTCCCGAAGAAAGTTTAGAGGTTTTGCCACGATAGAGTAGGATTGGGTAGACCACTCGATTAGTACATCAGTTTCAGTTGAGTTTGCCCGATCGTGCCGAGGATAGCCCCCCACCCTACTGCGCCCCCGACCTTCCAACTGCATCAAGGCGATGCCGTTACTTGGTTGCGATCGATTGCGGAAAGTTCCGTCGATCTGATCATCACCGATCCCCCTTATGAATCGCTTGAAAAACATCGCCGCATTGGCACGACTACCCGGCTCAAAAATAGCAAATCATCCAGCAATGCTTGGTTTCAGATTTTCCCGAACGATCGCTTTGAGGATCTCTTAATCGAAGTATACCGAGTCCTCAAAAACAATCGTCATTTCTATCTCTTTTGCGATGCCGAAACGATGTTTGTGGTGAAGCCGATTGCAGAAAGCGTCGGGTTTAAATTTTGGAAGCCTGTTGTGTGGGATAAGAAAAAAATCGGGATGGGTTATCATTATCGATCGCGGTATGAAATGATTCTGTTCTTTGAGAAAGGGAAACGCAAACTCAACGACCTCGCCATTCCCGATATCATTGAATGTCCCCGTATTTTTCGCGGCTATCCCACCGAAAAACCCGTCTCCGTTTCAGAAATCCTCATTCGCCAAAGTACCCAACCCGGAGAATACATCATCGATCCATTTATGGGATCCGGCAGCGTTGGAATGGCCGCGCTTCATCAAGGCTGTCACTTTTCAGGCAACGATTTATCGGCTGAGGCTGTTGATATTTCTAAGGCCCGAATGCACGCATTTCTCAACCCTGAACCCACTTTGCTGGATCTAATTGCTGAACACTAATCCAATGAAAAAACCAATGACCGGATATGAATATGCAAATCTCATCGCAGATTATCTCCACCATAATTTCAGCGATCGGGGCATTACCATTTACCGAGAAGTGAGCATCGGCAAATCCATTATTGGGAAGAATCGCCGCGTTGACATGTTGCTCCTAAGCGACCATCCTTCCCAAGCTTTTTCGATTGAATGTAAATTTCAAGATAGTTCCGGAACCGCCGATGAGAAGATTCCTTATGCTCTCCAAAACATGAAGGCATTGCCCATGGGTGGCTGTATTGTGTATGCTGGAACAGGGTTTTCGGTGGGCGTATTGCACATGCTTCAAGCTTCAGAAATTGCCGCTTATTGTTTGCCCAGCAGATTCGATTCGAGTTTGTCTACCAAAGATACAAAAGAACTCGATCACGTCCTTGCGATGCACTTCCAATGGTGGGATATTTTAGTGGCAGGGAAGAAACCCTGGGTTGCGCGTCCTCAAGCGACAATAGACCTTCCCGAAATCTCCCAAACTGAATTGTTAGAGTCTATGCTGTGATTTGATGATGCACTACGAAACGTTTTCCATTATTCTCGAAACCGAAAATCTTGAAACCAGTGATCTGCTGGGTCTAACTAGAGCGATCGCAACGCTCAACCATCAAATTCCATCGCCAGAACGTGCCAACGAAGTTCTTCTTATTGACAGTGGCCACACGCCCAAAGCCTTGCTTACACAACTGCAATCCACTTATCCTTGGCTAACGGTCAAAACTGCACCCAAAGAGACATCCTACTACGAATCAAAAATGCTGGGTGCGCAGTGGGCCACCGGAGAAATTGTCGTGTATTACGACTCTGATTGTCTCTACGATCGCGACTGGCTTTCCTCCCTACTCGAAAGCTTTAGGAGTCCTCTGATCCAAGTCGTCGGCGGCGAAACAACGACCGATGGCGTCGGAATTTACGGCACGGCCATGGCCCTTTGCTATATCTTTCCACAGTATTCAAATAATAGGACATCAGGAGAAAACACGCTTATTCCATCTTCTCAGTATTTTCTTAATAATGTTGCTTTTCGTCGATCGTTTTTATTAGACCACCCAATCCCAACCGCCCTTCCACTGTATCGCGGCAATTGTGTTATTCATGCCCAGGCTTTGATTGCATCCGGACATACGATTTGGCGACAACCTAAGGCCCGATCGCTCCATGCTCCACCTAATGGATTCAAACATTTCATAACGCGGTTCTTGTTGATTGGACATGATTTGTATTGGCAGAAAAAGCTTCTCGAAAAACGATCGGCGACTCAAAAAAAACCATTCCTGCAAAGGTCTGACGATCCTAGCATCAGCAACCAGTCAAAACTCTCTACGGGTCTCGATCGAATTACCAAAATGATTGACAGAGATCGGCGTCATGCCTTCTTTTTGCCCTTTTGTTTGCCGATCGTACTCATTGCAGTATTGCTGATCGTCATCGGCTACCAAATCACCCTGCGTCGGCCCCACTATTTGCTAACCCGTTTCGCACCCTGATCCTCTACAATAGTGACCGCCGATCGGAAGTGACCGCCGATCGAATCTCAAAGCCATTCCACTGAACCATCACCATGACTGCAACTCCGAAGCTCTTACTCATTGATGGACACTCGCTGGCATTTCGCTCCTACTATGCATTTGCGAAGGGTCGGGATGGTGGCTTGCGCACGTCTAGCGGCATTCCAACTAGTGTGTCCTTTGGATTCATCAAAGCGTTGCTCGAAACCATTGAAGCTGAGTCACCGGACTATGTTGCGATCGCTTTTGATCTTGGCGGTCCCACCTATCGACACGATGCCGACGAAACCTATAAAGCCGGACGGGCCGAGACGCCAGAAGATTTTATTCCTGATTTAATTAATCTCCAAGGTATCTTGGGCGCGATGAACTTTCCCATCGTGGTTTCGCCTGGTTACGAGGCCGATGATGTGATTGGGACCATGGCTCGGAAGGCGACAAATCAAGGCTGGACAGTGCGGATTTTGAGCGGCGATCGGGATTTGTTTCAGCTAGTCGATGACGATGAACTCACCAAGATTTTGTACATGAGTACAATCTTTGGTAAAGCTGCACCACCGCCGAAGGAGTTTGGGATTCAGGAAGTGAAGGATAAAATGGGCGTATTCCCATCGCAGGTTGTAGATTTCAAAGCCCTGTGCGGCGATGCGTCTGACAATATTCCGGGCGTGCGCGGCATTGGTGAAAAAACAGCGACGCAGTTGATTAATACCTACGGAACGCTGCCTAAAATATATGACGCTATTGAAGAAATTAAAGGTGCGGTAAAACGCAAACTCGAAGAGGGAAAAGACTCTGCACTTCATTCTCAATGGCTCGCCCAAATTCATCTTGACACGCCGCTGCCGATCGAACATGAAGCCTGTAAGTTGATGCCATTTGAAACCAGTGTCGTTCAAGAATGGGTTGATAAATTAGAGTTCAAAACCTTTAGCACGAAGATTGAAAAATTTCGCCGTCGTGCCGCAGGTGAGCCATTAGAAACACTGGAAGAAAAGGCAAAGAAGATTACTAGGACTAATCAATTTGAAAACGATGAAACCTGGTTTTTTAGCGCTGAAGAAACCGATCAAGCAACGCAATTAAAGTCAACCCTAAAGCCTGCTATCATTCAACCTGAAATCATCGATACGATCGAAAAACTCACTGATCTGGTGACGTACCTCAAAACTTGCATAGACCCCGAAACCCCTGTGGCCTGGGACACCGAGACCACATCTCTCGAACCCCGAGATGCAAAATTAGTCGGTCTTGGCTGCTGTTGGCATGGTGAATTTGACGGCATGGCTTATATCCCGATCGCTCATGTTACAGGTAAGAATCTTGACCTAAATGTGGTTCTCAATGCATTGCGCCCCATCCTCGAAAGTACTGACTATCCAAAAGCCCTTCAGAATGCAAAATTCGATCGGTTAGTACTGCGGTTTCAAGGCATTCAACTAGCAGGCGTTGTCTTTGATACGATGCTGGCAAGTTATGTGATTAACCCCGAGATGAAACATAATCTCAACGACCTCAGCGATCGATATCTTGGACTCGTCGCACAAAGTTTTAAGGACTTGGTGCCTAAGGGACAGACGATCGCCGATCTACCGATTTCTGACGTTGCCATCTACTGTGGTATGGATGTTTATACTACATTTCTACTGGTCGGACATCTCCGAGAAAGGCTGTCTCCCACACCTAAGCTCTTCAATCTCTTTAGAACTATAGAACTTCCGTTAGAACCCGTGCTTGCGGAAATGGAATCTGTGGGGATTTGCATTGACAGTAGTTATCTTAATGACTTTTCTAAAGTTTTGGAACAAGATCTTAAACGCATTGAGACCCAAGCCTATAGCGCTGCTGGAGAAGAATTCAATCTAGGATCGCCGAAACAATTGAGCGAGCTTTTGTTTGATAAATTAGGCTTGGACATTAAGAAATCACGCAAAATAAAAACAGGATTCTCAACGGATGCTGCAACGCTAGAGAAACTGCAAGGCGATCATAAAGTGGTGGATGCGATCGTTGAATATCGAACGCTATCGAAACTCAAGTCTACGTACGTCGATGCCTTACCACTGCTCGTCCGTGCGGACACCGGGCGAGTTCACACCGACTACAACCAAGCCGTCACCGCCACCGGACGCCTCTCCTCGTCTGAACCTAATCTCCAAAACATTCCCATCCGCACCGCCTTCAGCCGCCAAATCCGTAAGGCGTTCATTCCGCGCGAAGGTTGGCTTCTAGTCGGAGCGGATTATTCCCAAATTGAGCTGCGAATCCTAGCGCATCTCAGCCAAGAACCCGCCTTGCTTAATGCCTACCGCAATAATGAAGATGTGCATACGCTGACCGCCAAGCTACTGCTTGAAAAAGACGATATCTCCTCCGATGAGCGCCGCCTAGGTAAAATTATTAACTTCGGCGTTATCTACGGCATGGGTGCCCAACGGTTTGCCCGAGAAGCAGGCGTAAGAGCGATCGAAGCCAAACAGTTTATTGATCGCTTTAACCAACGCTACGCAAAAGTATTTGAGTACCTTCAGCAAATGCAACGGGAAGCGATCGCGAATGGATTTGTTGAAACAATTTGTGGTCGCCGTCGGTACTTTAATTTCAGTAGTGAATCGCTAAGAGTATGGCAGGGCAAGGATCCAAGCACCGTAGACTTGAGCACTATCAAGCTCCGCGATCAATATGATGCCCAAAACCTTCGCGCTGCGGCCAATGCGCCCATCCAGGGTTCTAGCGCCGATATTATCAAACTCGCGATGATCCAATTGCATGAACAACTGAAGCCGTTGGATGCAACGTTATTATTGCAAGTGCATGATGAATTAATTTTCGAGGTGCGCCCAGAACTATGGGAAGAGGTGCGATCGCTTATCCAAAACACGATGGAAAATGCCGTTATCCTCAGCGTGCCCCTTCAAGTTGATATTCACTCTGGCAAAAACTGGATGGAAACGAAATAACTGGGAGGGGTTGAGGGCAAATTAGTAATGCGCGACGGAAATAAGACCTGTCGTTGGGTTTGGGGCACGGCATGGCCATGCCCCTACAATCTCTTGAACCCGGATTCTGTAGGGGAATGGCTCAATGTACCCCAAACCCAACGAGAAAGAGTTGAATCACTGGGTTATTTAAGCCGACGACGACTACCGCCGACACTTCGGAAACCGCTTCAGTAACGCGGGAATAACTGGACAAGGAGGACGATCGCCTAATCCCTCCGGTTTACTCCACATGAAAGGTGCTCGCCGAGCTGCCGACATCCACAGCAACCGTTTGGCCCGAGTCATCGCAACGTAAAGTAGACGGTATTCTTCCGCTTGCTTAAGCTCCTCTGCTCGGCTCCAAGCGGTCATCAAGTCCGGCAACGCTTCCCCATGAACTTCCGCGCGAATCTGTGCCCGTGCAACTTCGGAGAGGGTAAAGCTTCCCAGAAATGCCGCAGGTTGAGGCACGTAGAGCTTTCCAGGAATCATCGCCTCATGTAAAAAGGGAATAAAAACAGCGTCCCAATCCAATCCTTTCGCCTTGTGCATCGTAATCACTGTGACCTGTCCGTTCTGTGTATATCGATCGTCTCCCGCGTCCCCATTCACAGGTTCAAACTGTTCTGAAATTACAATCTCACCCAATATATTTAGCATTTCACCCAGTGATGTCTCCTGTGATTGCTGTGCCATTTGCTGAAGCAATCGATCGGCAAGCTTATCTGAGGTCGCCAGTTCGCCTTGATCGTAATCCAAGGCATAGGCGCAGAAGGGAATGAGTTGGTATAGCGGTAGCTCAATGCGCGACTTGAGCAAGCTTCGACACACACGAGCGGCCATTTGGGTTTCGTCTGATGGCTGAGGCGCAATCGCACTCGGATACAAAAACTGTTCAGGTTCAATCACGAGTGCATTAAAATCCTGTTGTGGAATCCGTTTGTGTCGTACTAAGACAGCCAATGCATTTTTAAGATAATCGGGTGAGTGAGGCCGATCGCAAAACTGTAATAGCGCCATCATTTCCGCCGGAATATGCGATCGTCGTTCCTGTTCGCCTACTTCAAAAATAGGGATTGCGTCACCGTGAAGCTTTTTGAGTTCACTTGCGATAAATTTTCCCTGATCATTCGTGCGGACCAGTATTGCAACTGATGTTTCAGGACTATTTTCAAAGAGTTCCAGAACCCGATCGCCGATGCGTTCCACCGTTTCAAAGGTATCATTAGGCCGATGGATTTCTAAACCCAATCCTTCAGGGTCAGGGTTCGCATCAGGCTGAGGATCGCTCACACTCACTGGCATAATGTGCTGGGTCCGAAAAGGAAGCGATTTGGCTTCGGTTATTGCACGAGCATTCACCCAATCTAAAACGAAGTTTGCGGCGTCCAGAATAATAGGGCTGCTGCGTCCTGCCTGTGTCATTTCCGCGAGGGTTTCCTCCGTTGCACATCGATCGCAGAAGTTACGGAAAAAAATTGGATCAGCAGGCGTAAAGGTAGAATTAATCGCTTGATTGGGATCGCCTACGCGAATGAGGTTTTGCTGCTGACTTTCAGGGTCGGTCGATAAGATCTCTAAAAGCTGCGTTTGCAAGGGACTGGAATCTTGCGCTTCGTCTTCAAACACCGCAAACACCCGCGATCGCCATTGCTCCAGACACATCGGATTTTGCAACACGCGCAACGCCGCCACCATCATCTCATCGTAATCAATCCAATTTCGCGATCGGAGTTGCTGCTGATAGTGCTGATAGAGTCCCGCTGAGATTGCCAAAACAGAATACTCGTCCGGCGATCGAGCCTGCAACTCCAACACGTCGTCCGGTTTCAACCCCGACTTTTTCGCCTCCTGAATCACCGTCAGCGCCAGCGCAGGCAACACCTCCGTCCGCAGCACCGCCTGCCGCCGCAATCGCTCCGTCTCCTCACCGTCAAATTGCTGCCCCTCCACTAGCTGCTGAAACAACTCAGGCTGCTCCAGAATCCACTGCTCCACCGTGCCACGCACCAATCGATGCCCTTGGTTCATCGTCATCAGCACTGCATCACTAGAAATCCCCGACACCGACGGCGAACTCCGCGCAATGGACCACGCCAATCCATGCAGCGTCTGAACCGTAAAACCGCCCATGGGCAAGTTAAATTCCTTCAAATACGTGCGAATCTTGCCCTTAAGATTTGCCGCCGCCGATCGTGTAAAAGTCACAATCACCAACTGCTTACCCGCATGTAGCTCATGCCGTGCAATAGCGATCGCCGCCGCCACGGCCATTCCCGTCGATTTGCCCGCCCCCGGAACCGCCGACACTGCTAACCGTCCACCTGTCCAGTCCGCAATCTCCCGCTGCCCCGGACGCAACCGATCGTGCCAAGACTCTAGCATTGGTCCTAGCGGGGAAATGGATGGGGTTTGGGGTGAGAACATTTTGTGAAATACAAACAAACTAACTAGCTGCTATTTTAACGCCCGAACTACAAAACTGCGTCACCCAAAACTCTAGCGTTTCATCCGGAATCAACGATCGCATTTCTAGTCTTAATGCCTCTGCGTTTTCTTTTGTATTGCACAATGCAAACACGGTCGATCCTGATCCTGACATCATCACGCCTAAATTTTGCGTTCGGCCAAACGCATCCCGCAGCGATTGCACTTGTGGATAGTTTGGCAACACCACCCGTTCCAAATCATTATGCAATAGTCGTCCGATCGCAGCATTATCTTGATAAGCGATCGCGTTCATCAGTTCACTAGATTTGAGATACTGTTTGCGATCTTCCAGTTCTTCCGCCGTTCGGGGATAAGTGGGTCCAAACTGCTCACGGTAAGCTTTGTAGGCCCAGGGTGTGGGCACGGGCAAATCACGGTACTTCGCTAAAACAGCATACAAGTTGCCTAGATTCGGCAGAGGGTCAATCACTTCCCCACGTCCGGTACATAGCGCCGTTCCGCCCGACACGCAGAATGAAATGTCGGACCCTAATTCTGCGGCTAGTTCTTGCAGTTCAGACTGCGTTAATCCCAACTCCCACAGCAAATTCAATCCGACTAACACCGCCGCACAATCTGCCGATCCGCCTGCAAGTCCTGCGCCCATCGGAATTCGCTTTTGGATATCTATGGCAATTCCGCCCTGCTTTACCGCCACTTCAGGAAACCGTTGTCGCATCAGGTCTGCGGCTTTCCAGGCGAGGTTTGTGGCATCAACGGGCACATCGGCATGATCGCAGGTGAGATGAATGCCCTGCAACGTCTCAGCCAGTGGATTAGCCGATCGCAGTTCACTCACTGTTACCGTATCGGCGAGATCTACACTCTGCATCACCATCACGAGTTCATGAAAGCCATCACTTCGATCGCCGACGATGCCGAGATAGAGATTGATTTTGGCACAGGCGGTAAGTCGGTACGATCGCATGGGAAACACACTCAATAAATGCTTCCCTTATCATACCGATCCTAGGTTCAATCAACTTATTTTACTGCTCAATCCACACTGAAACTGATTCGCCTAGACATTCAAATCGTCCCCAACCGTCAGCATTACTCACGATCGGCGTCTTAATATGTCCAGTCAAATCCAAATACGTCGACTTCCGTTTCCCCACTTCCATCCATTTGTATCCGGCCCCGCCATTACTCATCACCACCGCCATCGATCGAGGCGCTTCTTTATCGCCCAGTCTCGTCCAACCAATGCAATTAGGGTGATCAAAGTAGGTGTATTCAGGACCATAAGCAAACTGTCTTCGAGCTTCGAGAAACTTATCAATCAAGAACTTATGTGAGTAATAAATAACAGGATAACCACCCCGACAGTTTGGATACTCAGCACCATAGTAATCGGGATAAAACACACAGGGATAACCTGCCGATCGCAGCAAAATCAGCGCATAGGCTAAAGGCTTAAACCAGGGTTCAACGGGCGACTCTAAAGCTTGACAAACCTGCGTATCGTGATTCTCAACGAACGTTACAGAATGACTCGGATCGACCTGAACAAGGGAGCCATCTAAGATTTTTCGCAGATCATAATTCGATTTTTGAAGACTCGCTTGACGAAAATTTCCCTGGAGCGGCACATCAAAGAGGGACATCTTGCCGCCCGCAGCACTCAGATATCCCTGGAGTGCAGAGAGATTAGTTGACCAATATTCACCCACACAAAAGAGTTCTTTCTTCGCGTGATCTCGAACATGATCAAGCCACAGGTCATAATACCAACTCGGAATATGCTTCACAGCATCCAATCGAAACCCATCTACCTGAAAATGGTCTAAAAGCCATCGACCCCAATATTTAAGTTCACCCTGAACCTGTTCATTATCCAGGTCCAAGTCGCAGCCCAATAAAAAGTCGTAATTGCCTTTTTCCAAGTCTACAAACTTCTCAAAACTCTGCCCTTCAAACAAATAAACTAGGTCATTACTTTTAGAAATCATGTCATGATTGACCGAATCAAAATGATTGTGATTCCACTTCATGCTGGAATACCGATCGCCCCGTCCTGGAAAGTTAAATGCGGTGTAGGCTTCTATTTCACGAACGTCTCCCGCTGGATGACTCCGATCGTCCGATCGATACGGAACTGCCCGGATCCGCTCCTTTTCATCACCGCCATCCTTATGATTAAAAACAGTATCAGCATAGACTTGGACTCCCGCCTGGTGGAGCGCCTCGATCGCCGCTGCATATTCATCCCGAGTTCCATACTTCGTGCGCACAGTCCCTTTTTGGTCAAATTCGCCCAAATCAAATATATCGTAAACGCCATAGCCCACGTCATTGTTGCCGCTACTGCCCTTGTAAGCCGGAGGGAGCCAGAGCGCGGTAAATCCAGCCTGAGCGATCGCATTGGCTTGTGCCCGGATGGTGTTCCAGTGGTTGCCATCGTTGGAGGTGTACCAGTGGAAATATTGCATCATTGTGCCATTAATGGCGCGGGGCGCGGCTTTGATACTCAGCGATTGTGCGGCGGTGTTAATTGACATAAGAATTTCGGGGTGTAGTTGGGGCGAATGGATTCTTTGAAGAACTTTTGCGAGGAGTAATCCAGGGATTAGCCACAGCGTAGCGATCGTTTCTCGTCTAGTCAATGTTCTCGTAAAGATTGATGTCATTGATAAAAATTCGGTTAGCGTGCTTGATTTTGGAGTAGAAATTGTTCTTGGAATTGGGCTTCTTGAAGAGCGAGGAGTAAGGGGTGTATGGCGCTAGATAAGGCGGCTTTTGAGGGGCGATCGGCGGAGGGATTGGAAGAGGGGCGCGGGATGCGACGCCCGTACAGGGGATGGCTTAGGCGGATGGGGGGATGAGATTGAAGGATTTGAAAGCCAAGATTTTCTAAGGCTTGAAGAGCGATCGTTTCGCAGGATTTCGGAATATTCAGCGCTGGCATAGGGCGTCCGGTCCGTGCCGCATATTTTGCCATACCGATTAGAGTCGTGATTAGGTCCATGGGCGCGATCGGGGGCGTGGCCGGAATCGATTGATCTAAAGCGCCGATCGAGTGCAACTCACCCTCTTTTTGCGTCCAAAATTCGACTAGCTGCACCTCGTACCGTTTCATCCGCCGATTGTTTATAAAATGCACGATCGCATCCGTTCGCCCCATCGGAAAATCTTCCGCATAATGTCCCCACCAAATGCCCGAAATCCCTTCCCGAAGAGTGTCATCACAAAGCTTGAATGTCGATCGAATATAGTTCACAACCTGATTTTTTCGATCGCGCAACTTTTGATTTCGGACTTCCTCGAACCAGACATTTTTAACTAAAAATTTAGGCGTTGGATTGCATCGACCAAAGGGTTCTAAAAGTTTTAGATCATTGAATAACGCCTGGTTCAATTCTGAAACAGTGACGGTGAGATCACACTCTTGCTTCCCTATCGTTGGAAGTTTATTAAACTGATGAATCATTGAGTCCGTGAACAGTGTTAGATTCTCAAGACAAATCACCAAATCAACGGCGTAAGGATTGCCGATGACCTGGCAGACCAAACTCCGATTCGATTGCAATAGTGCCCGAAAATCAATCTGTCCGCCCGCCCGTGCAACGCCGCTTGCCATTCCCTTAGCGATGTTAAACAACAGCACCGGACGATCGTACCTTTCCACCAATTCTTCCGCCACATATCCCAGCACCCCAACCTCCCACTGCGCATCCGCCAAGACGATCGCAGGCACCATCGACAAATCCAACTGCCGCACCTGAACGAGCACTTCATCCATCACTTCCCGCTGCAACCCGCGCCGTCGCACATGAGCCAACTCCGCCAAGTCTGCTAATTCGCGCGCCCGATCGTTATCTTGGCTCAACAGCAATTCCACAACCGATCGCCCATCGCCCTGAATCCGACTCATCGCCGCAATCCGAGGTCCGATTCCCATCTCAATATCAGTCGCCCGATCGCCCTGTTCCTTGCAGTATTCCAACATCCGTTGAACTCCCGGTCGGGTGGAGGTCTTCGGGTCTTGCTGACGCTGGAGAAACGGAATTCCTTTTTGAACCAAATACCGATGTTCACCCGTCATAGCGATCGCCGGGTCCGAAAGAAGACCGATCGCTACCAGGTCGAGGAGTTCTGAAAGATTCGTTTTCCCGATATTCCCCTTAACGAGGGAGGCTTTGATGTTGAGTTGCTCTAGTAATCCAAAGGCAACAGCAACGCCAGCGAGTCCACCCATCGCATCACCATACGGGTTCAACTGCAAAACTTTAGCACTTACGTTCTCAATATTATCTTCATAAGCAATCACAAACAGGTCATCGTCAGCATTCGACAGATTGCCCATAGCACCGCCCATTGCATAATCTATGCGATCGCCCAGCCACCCCAATCCTTCTACCAAAACCGCCGTCGTCATCACCCCATCTGCACTGTCACCCCCCCAGATCATAATTCGATCGCCCCGATCGATCGCCACATACACCCGATCGGCCATCTCCCTCAACCCTTCCAGAGCCTCACGCCTATACCGTTCCGGGTCCATCCATCCCGCCAAACCCAACAAATTGCATCGCCCCCCAGCATAAAGAAGCGACGCAAAATACGACCCACCACCCGGAACAATCCCCCGAACCCCCGCCACAAAATCATCCGGTACGATCGCCATACCCCACCCCCAAACCCCAACCCAAATCCAACGTAGGATGCGTTAAGCGAAGCAACGAATCACTCTTCCCAACCCATCACCCCCAACCCAAACTTACCGATTCCCCAGATAAATGTACGCATAATAAGTGGCCATCGGAATCACCGTAGACAACACCAAAAGCACGATCACCCACGTAAACCCATTCCCCTCCTTCGTCTCCTCACGGCTCGCAAAATTCCCCTCCACATTCACCGTATCCTTCACCACCGGAGCACCCGGATCCTCCAGCCCCGACAACACCGCTGTCATCCGAACCGCCGCATCACTAAACGCCTGATTGTACTTATTGCCATACTTCAACGGAACCAACACCGTCTCCTTCGCAACACTAGAGGCGATCGCATCCGACATCACCGCCTTCACACCCTCACCCGTCACGATCGCCGTATTATCCGTCTGCACATCAATCGCCAACAGCGTCACATTCTTCTGGTCCGCCACATCCGGAAACCACCGCTTAAACAAATCCGCCGTAAACGACTCAATCGTCACCTCATAATCCAATCGCCGGACCGTCACAACGTAGGCTTCCTGACCTGTTTTTTCTTCAACGCCTCGAAACGCACTATTAATCGTGCCTTCAGTCGATCGGCTCAGAACTTCGGCCTGATCGACCACATGGGAATTTTCTTCAAAATCGGGCACATCATAAATATTCGTCGCCTCTGCGGGCAGCGTCACCAACGACAGCAAAACCAAGCCCATCACCGCGATCGAGCAGAGTTTACGAAGCATCTTTTGGACGGTAGGACGGACGATCGAATGGATTTTAGAAGAGGACTGAACCATGGGTATTTAAGAGAGAGGGATTTAAGATAATGACAATACGTAACAATTCGTTAACCTAAGAATACAGGATCTAGAGAGTTCCGGATGATTTCCATTGACCTTCGTGGCGGTGTTCTGAAAATCAGCCTTATCGGTCACTTCGATCGAAATAGAACCATCGCGCAGCTCTCCAAATCCTGAATTCAACGGTAGGATTTGGGAGGAAACTCTAATAAGGATTTTTGGTATGGCACTTTCCCCCGGCGCGATCGCCCCTGACTTCACCGTCAAAGATACGAATGGCAACACGGTCAAACTCACTGACTTCGCCGGAAAGCGCGTCGTTCTGTATTTTTACCCAAAAGATGACACTCCCGGCTGCACCAAAGAAGCGTGCAATTTTCGCGACAACTACGAACAATACCTAGCAAAAGGCGTCGCGGTCCTCGGCGTCAGCGTCGATAACGAAGCCTCCCACCAAGCCTTCGCCAGCAAGTACAATCTCCCCTTCCCCTTGCTCGCCGACACCGATGGCAAAATCGCCGCCGCCTACGATGTCGTAACGGAGCGCGATGAAGTCAAGTACGCCAAGCGAGTCACCTATGTAATCCAGTCAGGCGCGATCGTCCAAGTCCACGAAACCGTCAACACCGCCACCCACGCAACGGATATCCTCGCGACGCTGGTCTAAGGCCACTCTTAAAAAGGCCCCCGGTTCCCGATTTTGGAGGAGCCAGACATTCCGAAGCCCCCAAAATTGGGGGTTGGGGGCCACCAGCCTAAATGCATCACCCCTGTTCCCATACTGATTCCCATGAAACCGAGTCAAAAATCAAGTCAAAATTTAAGCCAAAATCTGGGCAAAAGTTCAGACCAAACGCTGCACCCCAATCAGTCCGCCCTCGATCGCATCCGCACCCTGACCCACGTCTTGGATAACGCTGTTGTCATTCCAGGCACCGAGATTCGCTTTGGGCTTGACCCTATATTGGGCTTGCTCCCCGGCGGTGGGGATGCGATCGGATCGGTGATGTCGGTGTACATCGTCGCTGAGTGTCTGCGCTTGGGACTTCCTAAAGCCACCCTCGGTCGAATGCTGAGTAATTTACTCATTGATACCGTTGTTGGAGCGGTTCCCATGGCGGGGGATCTCTTCGATGTCGGCTGGAAAGCGAATAGCCAGAATCTCAAGTTATTGGAAGCACATCTAAATAATCCTGCACCCCAAACGGCTGCCGATCGAAGATTTGTTTTTCTGATTGCGCTGGGATTGGTGGGAATTTTAGCAATAGCCTTGGTGCTGACGACGCTCCTAGTTGCAGCGATTGGCTGGATTTGGCACGCGATCGCAGCCTAAACTTCAACCTAAACTGCGGCCTAAACTTCAGCGCTACAATTCATCCTTCCTCACGGTAAACTCAACACACGCGATCGGTTTTATTCTGAGTCGATCCCCTAAATCTTCCTTTTGTTGTCTTCACCGACCTCCTGCATGGAGGGCTTCCGTCATGGCTTACACCGTCTCCATTCCTCGGCTCACCAAACTCCCCGCCAGTCAGGAAACCCTCGAATTCAAAGAGATTTTTCCTGACCTGCAAACCCTCACCCCCGTCAACGCCAAAGTCCAAGTCACCCACAAAGGCAACTACCTCGAAGTCATCGGTCAGGCCGACGGAATTATCACGCTCATCTGCGATCGCTGTCTCACCCAGTACAACCATCGCCTCAGCATCGACACCACCGAACTCGTCTGGTTCAACGAAGGCGGCGGTCTGACTGAACTCGATGAACTGCCCATGGACAAAGACCTTGACCTGGAAAACATGGTTGAAACCGTACCGGAAGATGGCGACTTCGACGTCAGCAACTGGGTCTATGAACAACTCGCCCTAGATTTCCCCTACAAAAAACTTTGCGACGCCGACTGTAGCGGTATCCAAATCAACGAGGAAAACAAACCACCCGAAGGCGATCGACGCTGGGCCGGACTCGAAGCCCTCAAAGGCCAACTTCCGCAGTAGTCTGTTTCCTAACGCCCCTTCGCCCAAACGCCCCTTTGCCCAAACACCCATGCCGTCCTTCAGCACCGAACTCAACCTTCTCCTCCGCGCCCGTTACCCAATTCTCTACATTCCTACCCGCGAAGAAGAACGAGTTGAGACGGCGATCGCCCACTGCGCAACGACCTTGGGCGATCGATCGATCTACACCTGGGATTTTGTGGACGGCTACAGCGGCAACCTCAACGACGCCGGATTTGGTAAGCGCAACCCCGTCCAGGCGATCGAATTTATTGAAAAGCTTCCCCCTAGCGCAGGAGCAATTTTTGTTCTGCGGGACTTTCATCGATTTCTAGAAGATGTCTCTGTTGCCAGGAAATTGCGAAACATTGCGCGGGTCTTAAAATCGCAACCCAAGAATATTATTATTCTTTCGCCTCAAGTTACGATTCCCGATGACCTAAGCGAAGTACTGACGGTGCTGGAGTTTCCGCTGCCCGACGCAGGTGAGATTCGCCAGGAAATCGATCGGTTTCTTCAGGCGCTGGGGCAGCTATTGGACAGTGCCGTATTGGATGAACTGGTGCAATCCTGTCAGGGACTGACGATCGATCGGATTCGGCGGGTGCTGGCGCGATCGGTTGCGCTTCACGGAGCCTTGCAAGCAGAAGATGTCGCATTGATTCTAGAAGAAAAGCGCCAGACCATCCGTCAGACGCAGATCCTGGATTTTTGCCCCACCCCCGAAGCCATTTCTGACATCGGCGGACTAGATAATCTCAAAGACTGGCTCATTCGTCGCGGCGGATCCTTTGGAGAACGGGCACGAAACTATGGACTTCCCTACCCCAAAGGTTTATTGCTCGTGGGCATCCAGGGCACCGGAAAGTCCCTCAGCGCTAAGGCTATTGCCCATCATTGGCACCTGCCGCTGCTGCGATTGGACGTCGGTCGGCTGTTTGGCGGGTTAGTAGGTGAGTCGGAAGCGCGAACCAGGCAGATGATCCAACTGGCCGAAGCCCTTGCACCCTGCGTCCTGTGGATCGATGAAATTGACAAAGCCTTCGCTGGAGCGGACGGGCGCGGAGATTCGGGAACCAGCAGTCGGGTGTTTGGAACCTTTATCACCTGGATGGCTGAAAAATCATCACCCGTGTTTGTCGTCGCCACCGCGAATAATATTCAGACGCTTCCGCCAGAGCTATTGCGCAAAGGTCGATTTGACGAGATTTTCTTTGTGGGATTGCCTTTTCGAGAAGAAAGACGATCGATTTTTGAGGTACATCTATCCCGTCTTCGGCCCCAAACCCTGCAAAACTACGCCCTCGATCGATTAGCTTATGAGACCCCAGATTTTTCAGGCGCAGAAATTGAACAAACGCTGATTGAAGCCATGCACTTAGGATTTAGCCAAAATCGAGACTTCACCACTGATGACATCCTAGAAGCCGCCAGCCAAATGGTGCCCCTTGCCCGCACCGCCCAAGACCAAATCCGGGTTCTCCAAGACTGGGCTGCTTCAGGGAAAGCCCGTCTCGCCTCGAAGCATAACGCCCTCAGCGATCGAATTCAGCAGCAAATGCAGCAACCGGATTAAATGCTCCTATACTAAACGGACTTCAACGCATGACGCATCAAAATCAAGGCGAGGACTTCATTCAATGCGCTGGTTTGCAAAAACATTTACAGGACTTTTACTAGCCGCTGCGCTCCTCGCCGTAGGCAGTTATTTTGCCGTGAACTACGCCTACAACCAGCTCACGCAGCTCCCACCGAAGCCCACCTTCCCCAACGACAACCCGAATTTCATCAAGAAAAACAAGTCTAAATCCACTGGAAAAAATATTACACTCCCTCAAAAAGAAGAAGAGAAACAAGACGAAGAGAAGGGACGGGAAAAGCCTAAGACAAAAGAAGAACCCAAGCTCAAGCCCCTTCCTGCCGGAGCCTTTGAAGGTCGCGTTAGCTATCCTCAGGGGTTGGTCTTGCGGAGTAGTGCCGCCCAGGATTCGGGCACAATAGGCGGTCTAGAGTTCAATGAAACGCTCACCGTCGTTGAAACATCTCCCGATGGCGAATGGCAAAAAGTGCGGACTAGCAAAGACAAAGAAGGTTGGGTTCGGGGGGGCAATATTCAGAAAAATTAGGCATGAGTGCGAAAGATTTGGGAACGATAGACGCGATCGGCTAAGCAGATCCGCTACTATACGAGTAGGGAGTATCTCCGTACCTCGTAAATTTTACTGATCAAATCGCGCATTTTACGCTAGGAGCCTCGTGTCTATGGTCGCCTCAACGTCATCCCCACAGCCAACCCCACGGTCAACCCCGATCGTCCGATCGCCCAGTGCCCTCACCCGTCTCAACTCATGGACCCCTCGTCTAGTGGGAATCATAGTCGGGATTCTGATCCTAGGGTTAGGGAATGCTGCGATGGCGCTCCAACGGGGCGATCGAGGCGCTGAGGTGAGCGATCTGCAAAGTGCGTTGACTTTAGCAGGCTGCTACGACGGTCCCATCACTGGAAATTTTGGGAGCCTGACAGAAGCGGGTGTTATCACTTGTCAGAAAAAGCTAGGCTTAACCGCCGATGGGGTGGCAGGCTCCAAGACCCTCGGGATGATTCAGATCAGCGGCACCATCGCCCAACCCTTCCAAGGCTTTGCCAATCCCACCCAAACGGCAAAATCTCGTGAAAACATTATTCAGAAGGGCAGCAGCGGCGAGAGCGTGAGCAGCCTCCAAACTCAGCTCAAACGTCTAAATTACTACACTGGGTCAGTAGATGGCGTCTATGGCAACCAGACGGAAGCTGCGGTCAGAGCGTTCCAACAAGCCTTTCAGCTTCCGATAGATGGCAAAGTCGGTACCCAAGAACTCGCGGCTTTAGAATACCGTCAGCCCGTTGCCGCCGTTCAAGCCCCTGCCTCGATCGCTCTAAGCCGGAACGAGCTTTCCCTCGGAGAAACAAACACGGATGTCGGCTATCTCCAAGATGCGCTGCGATCGGCAGGCTACTTCAACGGAAACTCAACCCAGTACTATGGCTCCATCACACGCCAATCGGTCATCGATTTCCAGCGCAGTCGGGGCTTAAACGTCACTGGAGTCGCTGATGCCATGACGCTAGACTCCTTAGGACTGCGCCCCGGAACCGTGGCCCAATTCCCCCAAGCGCCTCAGCCTTGGAACAACGGCGGCTTTACCACAGCCGACAGCCGCACCAACGTTCAGAGTCTCCCGTCCCGTCCCGCCAGCCCGAACTTCCGCTATGTGGTCGTGGTTCCCAAACAAAGTGAGCAAACCCTAAACCAAGTTCGTCGTGTCATCGGCGGAGCACAATCGTTTAGCTCCGGCAAAGGCGATTATATTGCGGCAGGCACCTACACCAACCGCACGAACGCTGAAAAACGATCGAACTACCTACGATCGGCTGGCTTCGATGCCCGAGTGGATTATCAGTAAGGCCCGATCGAGCCTTTTCTAGGCAAGGTCAAACAACAAAATCTCACCCTGTGTTTCGGTCCAGAGTTCTAGCAATTCTGGATGATTAATTTGTACGCCATCCCCTTCCTGCAAAGATTGGCCATTGAGCATCACGCTTCCTCGGGCCACTTGAATCCAGGCAAACCGATGGGTTCTCATTTGAAAGGCGATCGTGTCACCTTTGGAGAGGACCGAGACGTACAGATCAATATCTTGATAAATCATAACCGAACGATCGCGTCCATCGTTAGACGCTACGAGGCGCAATTTTCCCTGTTTCTCGGATAGTGGAAAATTACGTTGGTCATAGCGAGGGGTAATGTTTTGGCGATCGGGGAGCATCCAGATTTGCAATAAATGCAGGGGTTCGGTGTCTGACGGATTAAATTCACTATGTTGAATTCCCGTCCCCGCACTCATAATTTGGACATCGCCGGGACGAATCACTGAACCCGTTCCCAGGCTATCTTTGTGCGCAACTTCGCCCTCTAAAACGTAGGTGAGAATTTCCATATCGCGATGTCCGTGGGTTCCGAACCCTCCGCTGGGCGCGACTCGATCGTCATTAATGACTCGCAGCGATCGAAATCCCATGCGATCGGGATCTTGAAAACTACCAAAGGAAAACGTATGCCAGCTATCGAGCCAGCCGAGGTTCGCATGGCCACGAAGATTGCGATCGTGTAGTCTTTCCGTTGGCAAAGCGTCTGCCTTCGCAGAAGAAGAGTCGTGAAAGGTTTGGACAATGGCAGTTGTCATAAGGTCAGCCTGATGTGAGGGTAATGTTGACCATAACTAAGCGTTCATGCGAATTATGATATCCGATCGACTCTCTCATTGCAGCATTACCTCTTTAGTCGCACTCAACTGTTGTTGTCTATGTGCCGAAACGTAGAATTTTGAGCTTTGCTATCATTTATAGTGCATGTTGAGAATGAAAACTTCGGGTGCATCCTCGAACAGCTCGGCCACAAAAATTTCATCTCGCACGGGACCGATTGATTTACCATAGGGCTGGACTTCTCGGAACTGCCATGTCCTTGCTTCAGCTTAACGATTTCCAAATCGCCTATCCCACATCCCCCGATTGGGTGGTCGATCGCATTGGGTTCACCGTCCAACCTGGAGAACGGCTGGGCTTGGTCGGCGAATCTGGCTGTGGCAAATCCACGATCGGCAAAGCGATTCTGCAACTGTTACCAACCGGATCGCGCACGGCGGGAGAACTCACCTTTGAAGGACAGGCAGTGTCACGACTGACGGGCGATCGGCTGCGGCAGTTTCGGGGAGAAGCGGTGTCGCTGATTTTTCAAGACCCCATGACCCGGCTAAACCCCCTGCTGACCATCGGCGATCACTGCGTCGAAGCCCTGCAAGCCCACGACCCAAAACTGACCTCGCGTCAAGCCCGTGCGCGCGCCCAAGATGCCTTAAAAGCGGTCAAAATTCCTGCCGATCGTTGGAACCAGTATCCCCACGAATTTAGCGGCGGGATGCGCCAACGGGTTGCGATCGCCCTTGCCCTCATGCTGAACCCCAAGCTCATCGTTGCCGACGAACCGACGACCAGTTTGGATGTTACCGTTGCAGCCCAGATTCTGGATGAACTCAAACGGTTGTGTTCTGAACGAAATATGGCTTTAGTTTTGATTTCTCACGACCTCGCCATGATCGGTGAAATTTGCGATCGCATTGCTGTTATGAACAACGGTAAAATCGTCGAACTCAACACTACGAGCGAAATTTTCAACCATCCTCAACATCCCTACACCCGATCGCTCATCGACTCTGCCCTCCGCCTCCAGGCCGGATCAACCCAACCCACGCCCCAAACCATCCAAGCGCCCCTTCTCGAACTTCAAAACCTCCAACAACACTACATCCTCGGCGGCAACCTCCTCACTACGCTCTTCTCAAAAAACAAAGGCTCCACCATTCGCGCTGTCGATGGCATCACCCTCACCATCCACACAGGCGAAACCCTCGGTCTCGTCGGCGAATCCGGCTGCGGCAAATCCACCCTCTCCAAAACCATTCTGCAACTGGTCAAACCCACAGGCGGAACCGTCCAACTCGCAGGCTGCGAACTGACCACCCTCGATCGAAGCGCCCTCCAACGACAGCGCCGCGACATTCAAATGATTTTCCAAGACCCCAGCGCCTGTCTCAACCCCCGCATGACCATCGGCGAAGGCATTATGGATTCCTTATTAATTCACAAAATGGCCGCTCCTGCCGAAGCCAAACGTCAAGTGATGGCGCTTCTAGATCGCGTTGGTCTCAAACCTGACATCTACTTCGATCGTTATCCCAGCCAACTCTCCGGCGGCCAACAGCAGCGCGTGGTCATTGCCCGTGCCCTCATTACCAAACCCAAACTCGTCATTTGTGATGAGCCTGTTAGTATGCTCGATGCGACGGTGCGGACTCAGGTTTTGGAACTCATGCAGGAGTTGAAAGAAGAGTTCAACCTGACATACTTATTCATCACCCATGATTTGTGGGTGGCAAAATTTTTCTGTAACAGAATTGCGGTCATGTTTGACGGTAAAATTGTCGAGATTGACTCAACGTCTACCGTTTTTTCCCATCCCAAACATCCCTACACTCAGACATTATTGAATGCCGCGCCCAAGATTCAGTTGGTTTAATGGACGGGTTTGATCGGTTTTAAGGCGGGGCTTGATTGGGGTGGTTCTATCCTAGGGTGCATTGAATTGCAATGCGATCTCCTTGTAAAACTGAAGTACAATGCCAACGCAGACAGACCCACCCCCTAAACTGCAATCCCCTCGATTGCACCGTGAACGTTCAGTATCCGCCCTTCGATCGCGTCTAAAAGCTCGATTGAGTCAGGGCAAACTGTCTGCGCTCACCACGATGATTCCGCTTTTGAAGGGGAGTCTATTACATCGATCGCTCCTACTGCGGGCTGATATGGATATGGTAAAGAACGACTACTCGCTCGGCAAATTTCTCACCCATTGCACCATCATTCTTTGGCTGGTGTACATTTTGATGAACCTGCGATCGGGGCAGCAATTTCCGTTTTTCTCTACCACTTTGAAGGGCGCGGCGGCACCTCTCGCGATGACGGGCGGCGATCCGTATGTCCGTGCCCTGATGCGGACGATTTCAGCGAGTGAATCCAACGTCGAAAACCCTTATTCAGTGATCTATGGCGGTAGTCGAGCAGAATCTCTGACTCAGCATCCCGATCGATGTATCTCGATTCCGGTCGGTCCAAATACGGGGCGATGTTCTACGGCGGCGGGTCGTTACCAGTTCATCACCACAACCTGGCAAGAACAAGCAGGGAAGTATCATCCCGGCGCTGAGGGGCTATGGCTTTGGAATCACTACAGCTTTGAACCCGCGTATCAGGACATGGTGACGTATCGTTGGCTGAGTGACTCTAGAGCTTGGGGCAGCGATCTGACGAAGTTGCTGAAGACGGGACAGATCAATACCGTTCTTCAAATCCTATCGCCAACCTGGACTAGCCTCGGCTACGGCATTGAGACTAATGATATGAGCAACGCCCTCCCACAAATCTATCAAGCCATGCTCCAGCAAGAACTCTCGTCATCCTTCACTAACCAAAAAGCATCCCTCGAAAAATAGGATTTTAAACCCACATTTAAGAACCGTGCATTTGAGAACCGATTGGTATAGAAACAAGCTGATCAAAAATGTCATCATTTCGTCTTCTATTTAGGTAAAATAGACCTAGATCACTTTTGCGTACTCTAGCGTAGCTAGTTTCTAGGAACATCATTATGGGCAAGAAAAAAGCGGCTGAGTCTTCTGAAGGGAGTATCCATACCGGACTCGAACCTGAATCCCGTGAAGCGATCGCGGAAGGACTATCCCGTCTACTCGCCGATACGTATACGCTCTATCTCAAGACGCACAATTTCCATTGGAACGTCAAAGGTCCAATGTTCAACACATTGCATCTGATGTTTGAAGGGCAGTACACCGAGTTAGCATTGGCGGTTGATTTGGTTGCTGAACGAATTCGCGCCTTGGGGTTTCCTGCTCCCGCCACTTACAGCGAGTATGCCAATTTGACGTCTATTACTGAAACCGAAGGCGTTCCTAAAGCCATAGACATGATCAAAATCTTGGTCGAAGGCCAAGAGTCCGTGGTGCGAACGGCTCGATCGATTTTCCCGATCGCCTCTGAAGCCCATGACGAACCGACCGCCGACCTGCTGACCCAACGGATGCAAGTCCATGAGAAAACAGCTTGGATGCTGCGGAGTTTGCTAGAGGAATAGCATTTTCCTCGTTGGGTTTGGGGCACGGCGAGCCATGCCCCTACAGATCCGGGTTCAAGAGGTTGTAGGGGCATGGCCATGCCGTGCTCCAAACCTAACGGGTTTTTAATACAGACCTGATTTACGCCGCACACAACTGGAATTCTATGTGCGATCGCTCGTTGTTTTTATTCATCCGTCATTCACGCACTCATTCTATTTAAACTTTTCAATACACCGTAAAGCTTATTTTCTTGATTAAACAAGAGTGAAAACGTATCAGACAAATCGTATTCACCCGACGATCGATCGAGCTTAATAAAAATGAAGATATCACCATCGGTTACGAGTGAAAAAATAGGTTTCGATCGATCTGGCGTTGCCATCATATAAGTTAGCGCCTGCGGAATCGCCGCCGCAAAACTCAAGGTTCGCTTCGATTCCACAACTAGAACCCAAAATTGATCTTGAATCACCAGAGCATCAATGCGCCCCCGCAGCACTTCATCTTCTGCCTCATCTTGGGGCAACAGAATTTCTACCGATCGCTCTGCCTTGACCCAAAACGGCTCATCATAGAATCCTGCCAACTCCAACAATGGCGCAACCAATAATAAATTAATCGTTCCTTCTGTCAATAAACCTTGGTCTCGATGTCGATCAAAACGACGTTTCATGCGATCGAGGGCTTGTTGTTGGAGTTCATTCAACTCAGAAAGCCCTTCAGACCACTCCGTAAAAAAATTGCGATCGTTACTTCGCAATAAACCCAGCCGACTATGGAGGTCCGCCAGACTAACAATGGTTTTAGAAATCGAAAGAGATTCGACCATGGCACTACTATATCATTTAGCATTTCCCTACCAAGGATTTCCGACCACTGTGAATGCTGCCCAAAAGTAGGGATGTGTGAATTTAGTATTGCCGCTGGTGGTTTCTTCGGGAAGGGTAATGGCACCTGTTGTTCCCACGCCTAGGAGCTGGTTGTCTTGAATGGTGACGGTGCCGCGAATCATGGCGAGTTGGGCTTGACGGAGGGCTTCTCCTTTGACGGGCGATCGCAAGAGTCCATCGTAGAACTTGCTCATGAGGCTCATGGTAGCGGTGTCGTTGACAGACCAGAGCGATGCTATTGCCGTTTTGACGCCTGTTTTGACAGCCAGTCCCGCAAAGCCGAGTTCGGATTCACGATCGCCCACGGCAGTACGACAGGCGCTGAGAACAAGGAGATCGAGTCCGGGTTTATTCCAGGCTAATTCTTTCATTTGGCCGAGTTGGAGGCGATCGTTCCAGAGTTGGATGTAGGCATCGTTGGGTTTGCTGGAGACGAAGTTGGCGTGGGTGGCGAGGTGGACGATTTGGAAGTTTTGGGCTTGTTTGGCGGTGGTGAGAGTGCTTCGGGTGGCGCGATCGTTGAGGTACTGAGTGCTGTTATTCCAGATTTGGGAGATGGTGTTGAGTTCGGTTTGGACCATGGGGAGAGCGGTTTGGTCTTGGGTCTTTTGGGAGACGCCGACCATCAGTAAGGAAGCATTGCTGAGGTTGCGGTAATCAGTTTGGGTGAGTCCGAGGCTGGGCATGAGACCGATGCTGTACTGCTCAATGAGGAACTGTTTGCCATCGTGAAGGGCGCTGTAGGGGAGACTGCGCAGGCCCGATTCGGCGAGGAAGACGAGGTTGGTGATGCCTTGGGTATTGAGGTCGCTTTTGAGGGGTTCGATCAGGATTTTGTAGAGGGATTGGGCGGGGGCGAGGTAGGTCGTGGTGTGGGTGCGAAGGGGATTGGTGATTTCGCGGCGCAGTTGGATGACTTGCTCCATGAACTTGGCGTAGTTGAGGGGGAAGCGGCGACGAAAGCGGCCTCGGGCGGTGACGACAATTAACTCTAGAGTATCTTCGATCGCATCAGGCGAGGGACTTTTGGAGGTTGCTGCTGCGATATCCGCCGATCGTTTTAAGGTTCGCACATAAATCATCGCCGGACGTGCGCCTGTTTTTTGTTCGATTTCGCGGGCTAAGGTGCCATCGAGACCCGCTGTTACACTGGTATTGGGCGTTTCGCCTTCAAAGTCTCCAGAAAATTCTCGATCGAGGGCCGCGACCTCCGACAGCGACACATTGGACAAGCCGCTATCTTCGGGAAGGTCCGGTTTGGCTTTGCTAGACGCCGGGGCGATCGCGTCACCTTCTGGAAGAAGCGGGGAAATGAAGGTGAGGCCAATGCGGCGAGACTGGGCGATCGCATCGTCTGTGGGGGGGAGATCCATGACGATCAGCTCAAAGTTATCGAGCAGTGAATTGTCTGAAATGCCGCTGGGAATGTAGGTCAAGCGATCGGTGAGTTTGACTTCTTCGAGATTAGTAATAACGCCGCCCGATGCATTGAGCAATTTGCCACGCGCCCGGAGATTTCCTTTGAGCCGAATGTAGAGTTTGATTTGATCGTTTTCTGCGTCGTAAGGCGATGTAATTCCCAAGGAATTTAGCGTAAAACTCTTTTTCGTTCCCGGTATAACAGTCACCGGATAGCGCCTTACCGCATCTAGACCTGGAAACGTCGGTCGAGTATTGACGCCTGTAATCGTAATTCCGGGTGTAGGAGTCTGAGTCTGGGTTGTGGACTTTAGGGGAAAGGTGCCTTGAGATAGAGTTTGTGGTTGCGTTTGGGATTGCGATCCTACTTGAAGTTTATCTTGAGATCCATTGATGCTCGCGTTGCCCACTGTGAAACTTTGGTTGAATCTACCGCCGCGATGAGTGATGCTGATAGTATTTCCCGCGTGAATACTTGTAAAGTTGTAGGGCGTGTTTGGAATACGATTCAATAGATCAATTCCACTTCCTTGAATGCGAATCCGATCGCCCTCCAAAATCACATCCCCGCCGCTTGCTCCACCGTAGGCTTGAATGTTGTCTACTGTGATGTCACCCATGTTATTAATCACTCTCACCGTTCCTGCTTTTCCGTTGTCTCTTGCATTGGCTTCAAGACGATTTGCGATAAGTTCCGTTTCAGCCGTAATTTTAATATCTCCAGCGTTATCGTTTGTGACATTTTTGCCCGTTGCTGACGTCCAGACTGAACCCGCATTGATCTTTCTGGCCGTCAGGTTGACCGCTCCGCCATTGGTGATCAGCAAGCCCGATCGAATCAGGCCAGTGTTCTGAGTGAGGCTACTGGAAATGTCGATCGGTTTTCCATTAGTTAAAGCTCCGCCCAAAGTGACCACGTTATCGGCTTGAATTGTCACCGTACCGCCTAGATTCGTCGATCCCACGCGTCCCGTCCCAGCGCTGGTGATGAGGAACTGTCCATCCACCCGATCGCTTGCAATCGTAATATCTTGATGCGGCGTAATTAGGTTCGCAAATCCGACGACTTCTGCTTGTTTACCGTCTAGCCCTCGCAGCGTGATCGATCCGCCGGATTGGTTTAGACTACTGGCAAGCGCAGTGTCGATAAGCTGGGTCTTAATCACGGGCGACTCAATGACGATCGATCGTTCTTGACTCAGCAGACTGACGGACGAAATAAACTCTTTCCCGGCGCGAAAGGTGACAGGGTTTCCTGAGCCGAGATTAAGGCTAGGACTCCGTTCTGCGCTGATGAAAATGCGATCGGTGGCGGCGAGAAGGACGGTCCCTTGCGTGTTAAAAATCGATTCTGGCGCAAGATATAGCGTGCTGGTATTGAATAAATCGGTTCCTAAAACAGGATTATTGGGCAATGCTGAGAGACTCGGATTTGCACTGCCAATGATGATCTCTTTAGGGTCAAACAACACCGATCCCGATCGGCCTTGAGGAGCGGCAGTTGAAAGTTGTCCCGTGACGCCTAGTTTCTCGCGTCCGGAGATTTCAATAAATCCGCCATTGCCGCCCTGGTTGCCGCCTTTAGCACTTGCTTTTCCTAGAAACTGCGTTGAAGAATCAGACCATACTACGATCGATCCACCGTTTCCAAATCCGATCGCGCTTGCATCTAGTTCAGCATTTTTTCCAATTAATGTCTGAGTCGATTTCGGTCCCGCTCCTGTTCCTTGAATTTCACCGCCAACTTGAATTGTTCCGCCTTGATTCCCATTCGCCTTCACGATCGCATTTTCGACGGCCACGCGATCGCCTAGCAGATTTACGGTGCCTCCGTTTCCTAATGGATTGGATACATCTAGTGTTCCCGACGCAATCACGGTGGCGTTGGAGTTGGCAACCGTCAAACTTGACTCTGGCGTACTGCCTACGAGTTTGATTTTCCCGTCAGCGGTGGTTTCTAGCTTCGTTGCGTGCTGAAGTCCTTGGCCTTTGGCGAGAAGCTGGGAAAAACTATTGGGCGACCAATTTTGTAGGGTTTGGTTTAGGCTCCCGATCGGCTGAAACTCAAACTTCAGAACATTATCCACCGTTTGCATTTGAACAGCCGTCGAACCCGGAACCGCCACTAAGGAAATCTGTCCGCCCGGTGCCGTCAGCGTTCCAGTATTCGCAACCGACCCGCCGAGCAAAGCTAATGTGTTTCCCGTTGCGACACTTAAGTTTCCTGCATTGACGATCGCGCTTGTTTCTGGCCCAAATATCAGATGGCTTGGATCGCTATTCAAACTATTAATACTAGTGTTTGCATCACCATTCCAGATTTGATTCCCAAACTTAACTCCTGTAGCAGTTGAACCAAAGAAGTTTCCGCCTAGATCGAGGCGTGCATTGGGTCCAAAAAGAATTCCCGATGGATTAAGCAGGTACAAATTTGCGTTGCTGCCACTGACTTTTAGCAATCCATCGATTCGCGACGGTTCATTGCCTGTGATGCGCGTCAGGATATTACGAATCGTAGATTGCGTCTGAAAATTAGCCGTTTGTCCCGCGTTGAGATTAAACCGATCGAAGACTTGAAACAAGTTTGTCCCATTGCTAGACGTATTGCCGCCCGTGATATTAAAAGTATTGCCTTGGGGCGTGACAACTGTATTTTGGGTGGGAGCGATTTGGGCGAGGGTCGGACGGGCGATCGTGCAGGTTGCGAGGACAGCAATCGGGAAAATTCGGGAAATCATGACAGCCACAGGAACCGGGTTTATGTAGTGTTCCCCACAAATCCAGCTAAAATCAAACAATGATGCGATCGGGAGAACCTACATAAAGGTTAATAATTAATGAAACGAGATTCATTGTTTTATAGAATTTTTCAGCAGGCTCCAACTCTGTTATTCGATTTGCTGCAAAGTTATCCACTTAACGCAAGTGACTATAGCTTTGACTCCATAGAAATTAAGCAAACCAGCTTCCGCATTGATGGCGTCTTTTTACCACCTGAGCCGTTGGGAATCGCCTATTTTGCAGAAGTTCAATTTCAGCCAGATCAGATTCTCTATGAACGAATCATGAGTGAAGCCTCAATGTATTTTTATCGCAATCGCAACATTGGAGGATGAAGAGGCCAAACAGGCCGCCTTGCAACTAGTCGAACGATCGCAGGGGAATCCAGATGAACATGCGATAATGGATTTAATATCGACAATTCTAATTTACAAATTCACTGAACTAACGAGAGATGAGGTAAACGCCATGCTAGCTTCCAGTATTCAAGAATCACGAGCCTATTGGGAAATCAAGGCTGAAGGTAAAGCAGAGGTTCTAGTTAATATGTTAAACCGTCGATTGGGGATTGAGATTTCTGCTGATCTCAAACAAAGACTTGAAAAAATGACGAACGATCGATTGGATGCATTGTCTGACGTGTTTTTAGAGTTTAAACAATTGGAAGATTTGATGATATGGCTGGATAGTCCGTCATAGAGAAGCGATCGCTTCCTACGATAAAGCGATCGAATTCAATCCCGACAAACGGGTGAAATGTCGCCTGTCTAGGTCATCCGGTCGGTCATGGACCCACATCTTTCGCCCAGCCCCTGAGTATTGTTAGCTTTCCAGTCAATCCAAAACCGATCGTCACCCATCGTTCTACAATAGACCTGACCCCAAAAACCGATCGCCCGCTATGCTCAATCTCGTCCAACTGCTTGCCGACGAACTGTCCCTCAAAATCAGCCAAATCCAAGCCGCCCTCGATCTCTTTGCTGAAGGAGCCACCGTGCCCTTCATCGCCCGCTACCGCAAAGAGCGCACCGATTCCATGGACGAGATTCAGCTCCGATCGCTTGATGAACGCTTTGCTTACCTCACCGAACTCCAAGATCGCAAAAAAACTATCCTCGAATCCATAGAATCCCAAGGCAAACTGACGGACGATCTCAAACGCAAAATCGACACCACGCTTCTCAAAACCGAACTCGAAGATCTCTACCTTCCCTACCGCCCAAAACGCCGCACCCGCGCCACGATCGCCAAGGAAAAAGGTCTAGAACCCCTAGCCGATTGGATCAAAACCCTAAATCAACTCAACGCGCCTACCGCAGATCTAACCCAAGAAGCTGCAAAATATATTGACCTAGAAAAAGGCGTCAAAACGGCTGAAGAAGCCCTCGCTGGCGCATCTGATATTTTGGCCGAAGAAATCGCCGATCGTGCCGAACTTCGATCGCATTTGCGAGAGTTTTTCCTGAAAACAGGATTGTTTATTTCGCACCTCAAAGACGGACATCCCGAAGGCACCACCAAGTTTGAAATGTACCGGAAGTACAACGCTAGAGTGAGCAATATTGCTCCACATAATCTGTTGGCCATTTGTCGCGGCGAAACAGAAGGGATTGTCGTGTGTGACTTCACCTTTGAGAATGAGTATGTGGAGCAATATTTAGAATCCAACATCATTCGTACCAAAAATCCTGCCGTGCGATCGTTCTATGTCTTTATGCTAAAGGATTCGTTTACGCGATTGATGAAGACATCGCTGATTACCGAAGTGCGCAATCAAAAGAAACTCGAAGCCGATATCGAATCGATTAAAACCTTTGAAACCAATCTGCGGGAATTGCTCTTGTCTGCACCTGCGGGAATGAAGCCTACGCTTGCTATCGATCCAGGATTCAGGTCAGGATGCAAAGTCTCGGTTTTGGATACCACCGGAAAATTTCTGGAATACCAAGCGGTCTTTCCACACACGGGCGATCGATTGCGAAAGGAAGCGGTGATGATGCTAAAAAAACTCATTGAAAAATACAAAATCGAACTCATTGCGATCGGGAATGGGACCGCTAGCCGCGAAACCGATGAATTCGTAACAGAAGTCTTTGCACTGCTCGAAACAACGCCCGTAAAGGTCATGGTCAACGAGTCCGGCGCATCCATCTACTCCGCCAGCGACGTAGCGATCAACGAATTCCCCGACCTTGATATCACCGTGCGCGGAGCCATCAGCATCGGTCGCCGCCTGCAAGATCCGCTCGCTGAACTGGTGAAAATTGATCCCAAATCGATCGGTGTCGGTCAGTATCAACATGATGTCGATCAAAAACTGCTCAAACGCAAGCTTGACGACACCGTAGAAAGCTGCGTAAACTTCGTCGGCGTCGATCTCAATACGGCATCAAAAGAATTACTCACGTTTGTCTCGGGTATCAACGCGACAGTCGCCAATAACGTCGTGCAATATCGCAACGAAAACGGGGCCTTTCTCGATCGCAAAACTCTATTAAAAGTCGCAAAACTTGGACCAAAAGCCTACGAACAAGCCGCCGGGTTCCTACGGATTCGCGATGGCAAAAACCCGCTGGACAATACCGCCGTTCACCCGGAGCGATATAAATTGGTAGAAGCGATCGCGAAAGATCTAAAAGTCAGTCTCAGCGAAACCGCCAAAGTTGCCGAACAACTCAAAGCCAACATCAAAACCTACATCACCGAAACGATCGGTGAACCGACCCTGCGCGACATCATCAACGAACTCGAAAAACCCGGTCGAGATCCCCGCGCCCAATTCACCTACGCCACCTTCCGCGAGGACATTAAGGAAATGCGAGATCTAGCGATCGGCATGGAACTTGAAGGAGTCGTAACCAACGTCGCAAACTTTGGAGCCTTCGTCGATCTCGGCGTCCACCAAGACGGCCTCATCCATGTGTCTCAACTCGCCGATCGATTCATCAGCGACCCCAAGGAAGTCGTCAAAGTCGGCCAAGTCGTCAAAGTCCGCGTCATCGAAGTCAACCTAGGACTCAAACGCATCGCCCTCTCCATGCGCGCCCCAGACGGCGCTCCAGCCCCACAAGAAAACCGTACCCCTTCAAACAATCCACGCCCCACCACCCAACGCCCCACCAGCTCCATCACCCCCAGACCCAAAGGCCAAACCCCGATCGTCCACTCCACCGCCGCCCCCGAAGCCCCGTCCGATCGAAGCGGCCCCGCCTCCCTAGAAGATCTAAAAGCCCGCTTCAACCGCAAGATTTAAGCGCATGTCAGCTTGCAATTAAGAATCAATCGTTCCAAGAATTGGGTTCCAAGAATTGGGGGTTGTGGGCCGATCGTACCCAGAATCTCGTTGGCCTTCCCGATAGAGGTGCTAGCGTTAATGTCTTACCCTATGAGGTGGGATTGGATTTGGGACTGGACAACCGATCGTAATGCCCCACTACTTTTGGGCCAAACCAATTTTTTTCAACAGTTCAATGTCTGCTTCTATCGCGCCGATCTTGCCTTTGAAGTCAGCACTCGACCCAAGAACATGCCGATTGTGATGTCGCCTTAAATATGCGATGAATAACTCTCTCAAAGCTCAAATCACCGACTGGAGTGATTAGTGAGTCGTGGTGGATTGAAGCGGCAAAACATATTTATAAAAAGCACTGTGAGAACCCCGATCGTTGGGTAATCGACGAACTAGAAATACTTTGTTAACATTTTCCTTCGCAGTATCAAGCCATCACACGGCAGCGCTGAAATTGCCATCCATCTAGGCTGGAAAGATGTGATCGAAACACTAGTACTATGCGGCGTAAGTAAGCCCAGTATTGCAAACAATCCAAACAATCAGACATCTTGATCTATTCTTCGTTGGGTTTGGGGCACGGCAAGCCATGCCC
>JAYUJY010000044.1:0-39239 GCA_043764895.1 Synechococcales cyanobacterium
GAAAATAAAATTATTCATACCTATTTTCAGCAACGCCAGGTAATGTATCTAATAATAAAATTTCGAGATCTCATGCAATTTCGCTGAAATTTTATTAATGGACATTATATTTATTAGAGTTCTCTAAAGTTATTCTAAAATGAAAAATTACGTAAACTACAGGTTAATTTTACCTTTCATATTTTTCATATATTTAGTTATATTAATATCAATTTTCATAATGTTTGTAGATCCATATCTTAATGGAGAGGTTGACTGGAGATGGGGTGCGGATACCATATTATATATATCTTCAGCAACTGGAAATTTTATGGGAGAAGAACTTGAATCTATAAGCCTATCATCTAATACGTTTGGTCCAGTATTGATTTCAAGGCTCTTATTAAATAATAATCTTTTAATTTTAGTCTTTAACTACATAATTTTTCTGATTTCATTTCATCTTTTGCGTAATTTTAAGCAATTAAATCCAATTAAGCTTGCTCTATTTCTCATTTCAAGTCCAATGCTTTTTTCAAGTATTACGACGCTTAACAAAGAAATATTATCATTTTTTTGCGTTAGCTTTCTAATATCAATTTCAAACAAAAGGCTAACAGTATTTAATATTTTAATAGTCATGTTTTCTTCACTCTTAGTTAGATGGCAAATGATTGTCGTATCGGCATTATTTTTATTTCTAAATAAAGTTGTTAGGAAAGACCTTAGGTCAAGGTTCATCAGCATTATATCTTTTTTAATGCTTTTATCTTTTCTATATCCCTTTATTAGGAATTTTCTAGATTTAGATGTTGTTCTTTCCGTTGATCAGTATACTGAGACTTCTGAGTCTAATTCAGGATTTATCTACATGCTAAATTCTCTTCAGAATAACTACATGCTCTTTTTTTCCTTTGTACCAAAAACCTTAATGAATTTAGTCGCTAACCCTGGAAAGTTATTTCAATCATACGATACTCTATCAAACCCTTATGATATCTATAATAACTATGTAGTACCAGGACAAGGATTAATCACAACATTGCTAATTATATTGTCTTTCAAGAAATTTCGTATTAACTCATTTAATAGTAGTCATTATCTTATTCTTATTTATTCTATCGTCTTTTCATTATCACCATTTATCCAAACGCGATATTTCTTTCCTCTTTATCCTTTACTGTGTATTCAAGCGTCCCAAAGAGTAAAGTCGGTTATTCATCAATAATTGCTCTTCTCACAATAGATCATTGTAAATTATGGTAGAAATGCTCCCTAGAAAAATGTGCTCTACTTCAATGACTCGAAAAATTCCTTGGTAAACTACGTAGACTTTAATGAAACCACAATGAATGTAAAACTATGTTTTGATGATATTATTTATAAGCTCCAAAAAGAAGGTGGTGTATCCACTTTTTGGCGTGAAATAACATCAAGAGTTATAAATGAGCTGTTTGAAACTAAAAGATGTTCAGGTTGTCAATTGACAAGATATTTGCCTGTGCTGTCCAATTCAAATATATTTCATTCAAGTTATTATCGCCTACCATCGAATAGCAAAGCAAAGGTAGTCGTTACAGTTCATGATTTCATATATGAACTTAAGTTAATAGAGAGATGGAATTCTGTAGTGAATATCCATCAAGTAAAATCATCGATCGCTCGTGCAGATGCTATTGTGTGCGTATCACAAAGTACGAAAGATGATTTATTGCGAATATATCCTAAGTTAGTTAGAAATAGTGATATTTATGTCATTGCACATGGAACATCATTTTGTCTCAAAGCACTTTCAAATAGATCTAACGTAGATGTTGAGTCAGTCAGAATCAATAATTATGTGTTGTTTGTTGGCAGACGCAGTGCGTACAAGAATTTCAGGTTTGCCTTGGATGAGTTTGCACATTCTGATCTTCCAAGATTGGGCTTCTCATTAATATGTGTAGGAAAGTCATTTTCTGAAGTAGAAAGAAAAATGATAGCTGAATTGTATCTAGAAACTAAGGTTATTAGTATGTCTGATGTAGGAAATGACAAACTTAGTTCTTTGTATCAGAATGCATTTGCACTGATATATCCGTCTCTTTATGAAGGCTTTGGTTTGCCACCACTAGAAGCTATGAGTTGTGGCTGTCCAGTTATTGCTTCTGACACATCATCGATTCCCGAAGTAGTTGGAGATGCTGGAATTTTAATTAATCCTCATCACCCTGGATCGGGAGCAGAAGCATTTAATGATTTATTATACAGCCATAACCGTCTAAAGTTAATTGATAAGGGGATTTCTAGGTCAAAGCTTTTCACTTGGGATGTTGCGGCTTCTAGTTATATAGATGTGTATAAGTCTCTCATATAGCTGGAAGTTGCAAAGTATTGATTTTGATTGGGGGAGAATGTCTTGAGAATATCCATAATAACAGTCTCGTATAATAGTAGTAGTACTATTCAAAACACGATCGAATCCATCCTCTCCCAAGACTATCCAAATATTGAATATATTATTATTGACGGTGCATCAACAGATCGAACGATCGAAATTGTAGAATCCTATGGGAATCAGATTACTAAATTCATCTCTGAACCCGATCGGGGTATGTACGATGCCATGAATAAGGGAATCAATTTAGCCACAGGCGACATCATTGGCATCTTGAACTCTGATGATTTCTATGCCGATAAGAGTGTGATATCCAATGTTGTCAATACCTTTATCGAAAGTGGCTCAGATTCGATCTTTGGAGATTTAGTCTACGTAAATGCTACTAATCTTACTAAAGTGACACGATACTATAGCTCTGCGCACTTTCACCCAAAACTCTTTGCCTACGGTTGGATGCCTGCTCATCCAACATTTTTTGTCAAGCGTTGGGCGTATGAACAATATGGCGTATTTCAGACTACCTATAAGATTGCTGCTGACTATGAACTACTCACCCGTTTTCTAGCAAAGCATAAACTTTCTTACACCTACTTACCTCAAGTGATGGTGCGGATGCGTACAGGCGGTGCAAGTACCACTAATCTTGTGAGTAACTGGATTCTGAATTCTGAAATTATCAGAGCTTGCAGTGAAAATGGCATCAAGACAAATTGGTTTAAAGTTCTTTCTAAATATTTTAAGAAAGTCTTCCAACTCATTCGCCGCCCCCCGATGGATAAGATAAATAATCCACGCTCATTAATTAAATCTTAATTTTATGAATATTCTGATTACAGGTGCCAATGGGTTTGTTGGAAAGGTGGTGTGCGATCGCATCGCATCAAAATACCCTATCTTTACTTCTATTTATGCTGTCTGTCGAAAGCCGGATTTAATAGATTCATTCCATCCCAGTATTAAGCTCATCATTTCTTCCTCACTAGATGACTTAGCCACAAATGCCGAACTACTGTCTAAGATTGATTGCATTATCCATCTTGCTGCCAGAGTTCATCAAATGAAAGACCAAGCTTCAGATCCACTGGCTGAGTTTCGATCTGTCAACACGACTACAACGTATAATCTTGCCAAAGCTGCGACTAAAGCGGGTGTAAAACGGTTTATTTATCTTAGTTCGATCAAAGTTCATGGAGAAGAAACTTCAAAAATTTCTTCCTATACAGAATCAGATCAACTTTCTCCACAAGATCCCTACGGTCTGAGCAAGTGGGAAGCAGAAAATCAATTAATGCAGCTCGCGAGCCAGTCTGAACTAGAAGTTGTCATTCTTCGTCCGCCCCTCGTCTATGGTCCAAAGGTAAAAGCTAATTTCTTTCAGATGATACGGACGATCGAAAAAGGAATTCCTCTTCCTTTAGGCGCAATCCGAAACCAGCGCAGCTTAGTTTATGTGGAGAACCTTGCTGACGCAATCATCAATGCAGCCATTCATCCTGCCGCCGCCAACCAGATCTTCCTAGTCAGTGATGGTGAAGATATCTCTACCCCAAACCTAATTCGTAAAATCGCTAAAGCATTACACTGTTCGCCTCGACTCTTACCCATTCCAGTCTTTTGGTTAAAATTAATAGGTAAGCTCACAGGGAAGTCTGCTCCAGTTTCTCGATTAACAGGTTCTCTAACCGTAAATAGCCTCAAAATCCGCAAAACTCTCAACTGGACCCCTCCTTATACACTTGACCAAGGGTTGCAAGCTACTGCTGATTGGTATCTCGATCGTTCGTCCCATCTTTAGGATTTACCCATGAATTACTTGATCCTATTTACAGGTATGACATTTTGGCTTAGCTTCTTTTGTGTCAATCTAATTCGGACCCACCTTAGAAATCAATTCATTGACATCCCCAACGATCGCAGTTCTCACAGTATTCCCACACCACGCGGCGGCGGCATGGGCTTTATCATCGCCTTTGCGATCGCCCTTCTCCTAAGTCATCTTTGTATTCCTCAAGTCATTCCATCAAATTCAACATTTATACTACTTGCCTTGCTTCCCCTGATTGGCATCGGTATTCTTGACGACTGGTGTAGTGTCTCGTCTCTCGTCAGATATCTCGTTCAACTGAGCGTCTCTATCTTAATCGTCTCGCACTATGGAGCTTTTCCCCAGCCTTGGCTGATGCTTCTCGGAATGCCTGGACATTGGATTGCGATCGTCCTTACAATCATCGGCATCACGGCACTAATTAACTTCTATAACTTTATGGATGGCCTAGACGGATTAGTAGCAGGTGTCACAGCTATCCAACTGAGCTTCTTTGCCATTTGGTTTAACCAGCCATCACTATGGCTACTGGTGGCTGCACTACTGGGCTTTCTCTACTGGAATTGGTCTCCTGCAAAAATATTCATGGGAGATGCTGGAAGTACTATGCTAGGCGCTACTATTGCTATCACCTTACTGCAAGGCAGTAGTACAACCCAGTCATGGAGCGCGATTGTGATTCTTCTCCCCTTAGTTGGAGATGCAATCTACACGCTAGGCTGTCGTGCCCAAAGAAGAGAAAATATCTTTAAAGCCCACCGAACCCACCTCTACCAGCGCCTACACCAGTCTGGCTGGCAACATCCTCAAGTAGCAACGTTTTACATGATGGGGACCATCATCATCGGAACAGTGATTAGTCTTGATCCCACGATCGCTCCAATCATGGTTCCGTTTTTAGTTCTCGTTGCCATTCAGAAACTAGAAACTTACATTAACCATACTAATCACTACCAACCGAGAAATATCTAAAAATCTATGATTAATATGATCAAAACAACAATTAGTCGATCGATACAGTCACTCTTACGGATTCCAAAACTTCGATCGATTTCAAAGGCTATTGTAAATTTGCCAGCCCCAAAAAGGCGATTTATTCTCTTATTTCTAGACATTCTTATTTTTGTATGTTCCATCTACGGTGCAGTTCTGCTTCGTTTCGATGGTGCAATTCCAGCAGAAAGCTTAACGATTTATATCCGATCGTCTGCCTCTCTCATCCTATTCAAAATCACATGTCTCTACCTTTTAGGGATGTATCGTCCACTGTTACGATATTCCGGCTTAGAGCTTCTAGAAATTCCGCTTAAAGCAACGCTAGTGAGCGATGGAATCTGGTTTATAGTCAATACTATCACTGCACTCAATCCGCTTCCAAGGTCGGCTCAAGTGATCGCAGCGTTTATCTCTATTGTCCTCATCGTCAGTTCCCGTCTACTGCTACGCCAACTGGTTCGTAAGCTAGATGCCCTCACATTCCGATTTAGGAAAACGATCACATCAGAGTCCAAATCGCTTCTCAGTACAGATAATCCCAGGAAAAAAGTAATCATCTACGGCGCTGGTCGAGCAGGAATCGCCCTCTCTTCATCTCTCATGCGGGATCAACAGCACGAGATTATTGCATTTGTCGAGGACGAACTACTTTTGGAGGGGCGTGAAGTCAATTCGATCGCTATTTACCATTCATCCTCATTAGACGTACTCATTCCAGAGCATCAAGTCAAGCTTGTATTGTTGGCAATCCCTTCAGCAACTTATCAGGAGAGACAACTCATTGTTAAGAAGCTCCTGAAATTGGGTGTAGAAGTTCTGACCGTTCCGAGTCCAGAGGAACTGATATCTGGAAAGATATCGATCGAACAAACTCGACGGATCGATGTTATGGACTTACTGGGACGAGAAGAAGTCCTCCCCGACCAACAGCTCCTCAAAGCAAATATTACCGACAAAGCCGTCTTTGTCACTGGCGCAGGAGGATCTATAGGATCAGAACTTTGCCGTCAAATTGCACAGCAATCGCCAAAACTCCTAGTTCTCTATGAAATGAGTGAGTTTGCACTCTATTCGATCGAGTTGGAACTGACAGAAAAATATCCCGATCTGACTTGTGTCGCCTATCTCGGTTCTGTGACGGATGCCGATCGCCTTCGCACAGTTATTACGGAGCATTCGATCGATACCATTTATCATGCTGCCGCTTATAAACATGTTCCGTTGGTTGAAGCAAATCCTGTTCAAGGTGTTTTGAATAATACTTACGGAACACTGATTACAGCTCAGGTTGCCAATGAGTGTAGGGTGAGCACATTCGTCCTAATCTCTACAGACAAAGCTGTCCGACCCACCAATGTCATGGGTGCCACAAAACGTCTGGCTGAACTCGTCTTACAGGCTCTTGCCGCTCGAACTAATATTCATACTCGGTTCATCATGGTCCGATTTGGTAATGTACTTGATAGCAGTGGCTCTGTTGTCCCCCGTTTTCGCAAACAAATTGCCGAACGTCAACCCATCACGATTACGCATCCTGACATTACCCGTTACTTCATGTCCATCCCTGAAGCGGCCCGACTGGTCATCCAAGCCGGAGCAATGGGGAATGGCGGGCAAGTGCTTCTCCTTAATATGGGAGAACCCGTGCGGATTTACGATCTTGCTTTGCAGATGATAGAACTCAGCGGATTGAAACCGAATGAAGATATCGAAATTCAAATCACTGGACTCCGCCCTGGAGAGAAGCTATATGAAGAACTACTCATTGGAGATAATAATGTGGTCATGACTGCTCACCCAATGATCTATGCTTCTGAAGAAGTAATGATTTCTTGGACAGAGTTGAAACCTTCTCTGGATGAGTTGTTCGATCGTTCTAGGGAGAATAAGAGTCATTTGATTAAGCCAATTCTCAAGAGAATTATCCCTGAGTATCAACCTGATAGACTTTGCATTTCTAGTCCATCATTGATAGGCTTTTATCAATTATCAGAAAAAGTCTTACACTAATATAATGAATAAAAAAGATTATTTTATAGGTAACATTATTTGATTCCTTTATCACTTATTTCATTGAGTAGGTTCTATGTTTAGACAGCATTAAAAATTATAGGCGATAAAAATTATTCGAGAAATCGCCTGAAAATAGAAGCAATAAGAAAGAAATCAACCATGATTATTACTATATTTTCTACCCCTTTATTTATAGCTATTTATTTATTTTTGTCTGGGAATCTTGTCTTAGGAGGTGTTTCATCCTCCATTATTATAAAGTTCTTACAGGATTCTGTAGCTGTTGATACGTACTTTAGTCGTGATGGAAGGTTAGTTCATGATCGTCTTCAAAAATTAAATATTGAGAAGGATATTAAAGACTATTATCGTGACCAAATCTCTGACCCCATAGAATTAGATCATTATGTACATCAAATTCTGTATGAAAGAACAGGTTATATTGGAGTAGACTATCAACTGTCGGCTTCAGGTAATTTGAAACTTAAAGATACTATTAAAATGCCTAATATGACATACAGATAGTTGATAGATTTTGTAATCTAAAATCGATGGGTTTTAAGCCGTAAAAGTACATTTTGAAAATCAAATTATTATTCCTAAGTTTATTGTTGTCCGATCAAATGACTGACCTTTCATGTCTATCAAACCTTTGTTGGCAGCATCTTTTAAGTCTAATTCCTGACAAGGGGTTAGTCCTATCTCTGATGGCTTATGGTGACTTTAATCTCCGATCGTTCGAAGACCTAGATATCCTCGTCACCGACGAAGACTACTTCAAAGTCAGAACAATCCTTCAACAATACGGATATATCACCCCACCCAACATTGCTCTCTCAGATAAAACGAAGATCGCTTCCGCTACTACTTCGGCGAATACCCCATGGTTCGCGAAAAGAACGGCATCTGCTTCGACATTCACCGTCGTCCCCTCGGTAATCAACTCGGTAAATTGGTTCGCAGAAGGCACCGATCTAAGCGGTGGGGAATAGCAGCGCATTGCCCTAGCGCGGGCCTTTTTACGGCAGGCTCCGGTGCTGATTTTGGATGAACCCACCAGCTTCATGGATTCCTGGGCCGAGCACGACTAGCTAGAGCGGTTCCGTTCCATGGCCAATCATCGAACAGCGATCGTTATTGCCCATCGATTTACGCGCTGGCCATGCGGGCGGATATTATTTATGTGATGCAGGAAGGAAAAATGGTAGAATTTGGGGATCATAACTCTCTTCTCGCCCAAAACACCCTCTATTCTGCTTCTTGGCTAGCCCAAACTCAAGCTACGCATCCGTTGGTGTCTGAGGGCGCGTAGAGTTTCGACCTTACGCTTATGATTATTTCTACACTCAGCTTATTCAAATTTAATGTCCAACACTCAGGCGAGTGACTTCAGAGTTCTTAAAAATGATAAGTTGGTTTTTCGCGTTTATCGTGACGATCGTAATCGTACTCCTGTTTAAAATTGACGAAAAGTCAGACTCGGCTCCGAATAGTCTGAAGAAGACATCTAGAAAGCGACTTCAAAACGCTCAGCGAAAGCAGCGTGACCTGATGCGTCGAGGAGAGTGAAGGTCATTTGCCGCTATAGTATTGTGTTGATTTTGAATTAAAGCTCAACATAATACTAACCAACACCATGGCACAGAACTTGCAGGGAAAAGTCGCGATCGTAACAGGAGCCTCTCGGGGCATCGGTCGAGCAACGGCAATTGCGCTCGCCGCTGAGGGCGCATCCGTAGTGGTGAACTACGCAAGTTCGAGTGGGGCCGCTGATGACGTGGTTGCGCACATTACCCAAGCAGGCGGAACGGCGATCGCTCTAGCCGCCAACGTGGGAAATTCCGATGAAGTCGATGCCTTAGTCCGGGCGACGATGGAGAAATTTGGTCGCATTGACGTGCTGGTCAACAATGCAGGGATTACCCGAGATACCCTGCTGCTGCGGATGAAGCTTGAAGATTGGCAGGCGGTAGTGGATATCAATCTGACCGGAGTTTTTCTGTGTACGCGAGCAGTGAGTAAAATCATGCTCAAACAGAAGTCCGGACGGATTGTCAACATCACGTCTGTAGCTGGACAAATGGGGAACGCAGGTCAAGCCAACTACAGCGCGGCCAAAGCAGGCGTGATCGGCTTTACTAAGACGGTTGCTCGTGAACTTGCCTCTCGGGCCATTACCGTAAATGCAGTCGCTCCGGGGTTTATCGCTACGGATATGACAAACGATCTCAACGCAGAGCCTATTTTAAAAATGATTCCGCTGGCCCGCTATGGTCAACCGGACGAAGTGGCTGGAATGATTCGATTCCTAGTATCAGATCCAGCAGCGGCCTATGTCACGGGTCAGGTCTTTAACGTGGACGGTGGCATGGTCATGGCTTAAAAACCTGCCTAAAAACCCACAAAAAATAGTCTCTAAAAAATTACCCTGTGTCACGTAAAAGAGGCACAGGGTAATTTATGCTGCAAATTTTTATTTTCACACAGATCCCTTATGGATCAATTCGTAACGTGACCGATGCACCGTGGGACGGCAAGCCTTCGTGGGAGGCTAGAGTATCGATCGCCTTGGCCACTTTTTCTAAGGCCACTTGAGAATAATGGATCAAGCTGGAATGCTTCAGGAAGGTTTCGACGCCCAAGGGTGAGGCGTAGCGTGCCGCGCCGGATGTGGGCAGGGTGTGATTGGGACCTGCAAGATAGTCGCCGACGGCCTCAGGCGTATGGTGTCCGAGGAAAATCGCTCCGGCATGACGGATTTTTGGCAGCAATTCCCAGGGTTCATCCAAGGCCAGTTCAAGGTGTTCAGGTGCGAACAAGTTGGACAATTCCGCTGCTTGATCCAGCGTCTCAACCACGATCGCAACGCCATAGTGCGCGATCGCCTTTTCGGTCAACGTGTGACGGGGATGATCTACGAGCTGCGCGTCCACTTGGGCGGCTACTTTATCTGCAAAATCCTGGCTTGGCGTAATCAGGACCGCCGCCGCCATGGGATCATGTTCAGCCTGCGCCAATAAATCCGCTGCAATATGGACAGGATTGGCCGAGTCATCGGCAATCACCAGCACTTCCGACGGACCCGCTAATGAGTCAATGCCAACGGTTCCATACACCAGCCTTTTCGCCAGCATGACGTAAATATTCCCCGGACCGCTAATGACGTCCACTTTGGGAATCGTTTCAGTTCCATAAGCTAGCGCCGCGATCGCCTGAGCACCGCCCACACGATAAATTTCAGTGATCCCCGCTTCTTGAGCAGCGACCAGCACCGCCGGATTGATCAGCCCGTCGGATCCGGGAGGTGTTACCATGACGACCCGAGGAACCCCCGCCACTAGCGCCGGGATCGCATTCATCAAGACAGTGCTCGGATAGACCGCGCGTCCCCCCGGAATATAAATTCCCGCGCAATCAACGGGGTTATAGCGCTTGCCCAGCACCACATCATCTGCCTCAAAATGGACCCAGCTTACGGGAAGGCGCATTCGATGAAAGGCTTCAATTTTTTGTTTAGCCAGCCGAATGGCGACAATTAAGTCATGATCGACGCGCTGATAAGCAACGTCCAGCTCCTCGGGCGTCACTCGAATTGCGTTGGCATTCAAAAATTGGTGGCCATCAAATTCTTGGGTATAGTCCATCAGCGCACGATCGCCAGACCGCTTCACCGACTGAAGAATTTCCCGTACCGTTGCTTCTTTGTGGAAGACTTGTTCATCTTGGGTGCGATCGCAAATTCGGCGCAGTTCCGCTTGTGCTTCCGTCCATTCGGTAATGATTCGCAGCATGAAGTGTATGAAAGGGGTAGTTCAAGGGTTTGAGTTCCCTATAGCTTAGCTGGATTTTTGGCGATCGGGTTTGACTCACGGCGAATCCGTTTCTGAGGTTCTGTTGGTGGTCGAGACCTGTAGTGCTATAGTGGTGAGCCGGGAATTTTATTAACCGCCCTAATTATCGTTATCTTCGAGAGCTACCGTGCCTAATATCAAATCTTCCGTAAAACGGGTTCAGATCGCTGAACGTAACCGCGTCCAGAACAAAAACTACTCTTCCGCTGTGAAGACCCTCGTCAAAAAATGCCTCACAGCCGTGAGTGTCTACAGCGCTACGCCGTCGGATGAAGCCCTAAAGGACATTCAATCAACCATGTCGGCAGCGACTAGCAAGATTGATAAAGCCGTCAAACGAGGCGTCCTGCACCGCAATAATGCGGCTCGTAAAAAGTCGAATCTGGCGAAGGCCGTCAAGAGTGCGACGGTGAACTAAACCGATCGGTAAAACAGACTTTTCGGCGAAATAAGCTTGGAGGCTGTCTTGCAACTCATTGATACGCACGTTCACATCAATTTTGATTCGTTTGAACCAGACTTAGATGCTGTAGCCGCCCGGTGGCGGGAGGCAGGTGTAGTCCGTCTGGTTCATTCGTGTGTCGAGCCGTCTGAGTTTGGCAAATTGCAGGCGATCGCCGATCGATTTCCTGAGGTTTCGTTTGCGGTCGGATTGCATCCCTTGGATGTTGCGAACCTTTGGAGCGACGACCTCGGGGATGAAATCCGTCGGTTGGCCACGTCTGATCCCCGAGTCGTGGCGATCGGAGAAACGGGCTTGGATTTTTTTAAGGCAGAGAATCGAATGCAGCAAGAAGCGGCGCTGTTTGCCCACTTTGAGATTGCAGCAGATCTTCATCGGCCTTTAATTATCCACTGCCGAGATGCCGCTGCCGCCATGGCCGATTGCTTAAGGCGTTTCATGGCGAGCGGACGAAAGCTTACTGGCGTCATGCATTGCTGGGGCGGAACTCCTGAGGAAACTCAGTGGTTTTTGGATCTGGGGTTGTACATTAGCTTCAGTGGAACCGTCACCTTCAAAAAAGCAGAGCAAATCCAGGCGTCCGCCAAAATGGTGCCGATCGATCGACTCTTAATAGAAACCGACTGCCCCTTCCTATCTCCCGTCCCAAAACGGGGTGAGAAGCGCAATGAGCCATCCTATGTCCAACATGTGGCTCGTCAAGTGGCCCAGCTCCGGGGAATCCCAGAGGATCTTCTCGCCCAGCACACCACCGAAAACGCCTGTCGATTGTTTGGGTTAACGCTCGATCGCCTCTAAATTTATACGCCGAGGATCGATCGAGTTGCCACAAAAAATCCAATTCGTCAAGCCAAAGAGTCAATCTTTAGGTCATAATGAAAAACGATCGTTTTGTGAAACTCAATTTGAAGCCTTTCCCTAATTATCCGGCAACGATTTTAGGCAGTTCTAGCTCAGAGTTGCCTTGTTTTAGTTTGAAGATACTATTGACATATCCGTAAAAATACCCTAGAGTTTGGGGTTCGCGTTTTAGCGCGCCCCTGTAAGGAGACGCATGACTGAGCTGACCTACACCATCCCCACGTTTGCACTGCCTGATCTCGTTGAAATCCAACGAGCGAGCTTCCGTTGGTTTCTTGAAGAAGGTTTGATTGAAGAACTGGAAAGTTTTTCTCCCATTACCGACTATACCGGGAAGCTAGAGCTTCATTTTATTGGCAAAGATTACAAGCTGAAACGTCCGAAATATGACGTTGATGAGGCCAAGCGTCGTGATTCGACCTACGCCGTGCAGATGTACGTGCCGACTCGGCTGATCAATAAAGAGACGGGTGAAATCACAGAGCAAGAAGTCTTCATTGGCGACCTGCCGTTGATGACCGATCGGGGAACGTTCATCATCAATGGGGCTGAACGGGTCATCGTTAACCAAATCGTGCGTAGCCCAGGCGTATATTACAAGTCTGAGACTGACAAAAACGGTCGTCGTACCTACAATGCCAGCCTGATCCCCAATAGAGGCGCATGGCTTAAGTTTGAGACCGATAAAAATGACTTGGTGTGGGTCCGTATTGATAAGACGCGCAAGCTCTCAGCGCAGGTTCTACTCAAGGCTCTTGGGCTGAGTACCAGTGAAATCCTGGATTCCTTGCGTCATCCCGAGTATTTCCAAAAAACCATCGAAAAAGAAGGTGAGTACACCGAAGACGATGCGTTAATGGAACTCTACCGGAAACTTCGTCCAGGCGAACCTCCGACCGTTTCTGGAGGCGCGCAGCTTCTCGAATCGCGCTTCTTCGATCCTAAGCGCTATGACTTGGGTAAAGTCGGTCGCTATAAGCTGAACCGTAAGTTGCACTTGAATGTGCCGGATTCGACCCGAGTCCTGACCCCGCAGGATATTCTGTCGGCGATCGACTACTTGATGAACCTGGAATTTGACACAGGGACGGTTGATGACATTGACCACTTGGGGAATCGCCGAGTTCGATCGGTGGGAGAACTGCTCCAGAACCAAGTGCGAGTTGGGCTGAACCGATTAGAGCGGATTATTCGTGAACGGATGACCGTCTCTGATGCCAATACGCTCACCCCAGCGTCCCTCGTAAATCCAAAACCACTCGTTGCCGCGATCAAAGAGTTCTTTGGATCGTCTCAGCTTTCGCAGTTCATGGACCAAACGAATCCGTTGGCCGAACTGACCCACAAACGTCGGATTAGTGCCCTCGGTCCTGGTGGTCTGACCCGTGAACGTGCAGGTTTTGCCGTGCGGGATATTCACCCCTCGCACTACGGACGCATTTGTCCTGTTGAGACGCCAGAAGGACCGAATGCAGGTCTAATCGGCTCTCTCGCGACCCATGCCAAAGTCAACGCCTACGGCTTTATCGAAACGCCGTTTTATAAGGTCGAGAATGGCGTTGTGCTCAAGGATATTGAGCCGCTCTACATGACTGCCGATGAGGAAGATGACCTCCGTGTAGCGGCTGGTGACATCACGACCGACGAAAACTTCCGCATTTTGAGCGAGCAAGTCACGGTTCGATATCGTCAGGATTTCACAACCGCACTGCCTGAAGATGTGGATTATGTCGCAGTTTCTCCGGTGCAGATTATTTCTGTAGCGACCTCGTTGATTCCGTTCTTGGAGCACGATGACGCTAACCGAGCACTGATGGGATCCAACATGCAGCGGCAGGCCGTCCCGCTCCTTCGCCCTGAACGTCCGCTTGTCGGGACGGGTCTAGAAACCCAAGCCGCTCGTGACTCGGGGATGGTAATCGTCAGCCGGACCCATGGAGAAGTGAGCTACGTAGATGCCACGCGCATTCAGGTGAAAACCCCAGAAGGGAAATTCGCTGAATATCAAGTTCAGAAGTACCAACGATCGAACCAAGATACCTGCCTCAACCAAAAACCGATCGTGGCTCTAGGCGACAAGGTGATTAAGGGGCAAATCTTAGCCGATGGTTCAGCCACTGAAAAGGGCGAATTGGCTCTGGGACAAAACATCCTGGTCGCTTACATGCCGTGGGAAGGCTACAACTATGAGGATGCCATTCTCATTAGTGAACGCTTGGTTTTTGAAGACGTGTACACCTCAATTCACATTGAGAAATACGAAATCGAAGCCCGCCAGACCAAGCTTGGGCCTGAAGAAATTACCCGTGAAATTCCGAACGTCGGCGAAGATTCTTTGCGGAATCTCGACGAAAACGGCATCATCCGGGTCGGAGCTTGGGTGATGTCTAGCGATATTCTCGTGGGCAAAGTCACCCCTAAAGGTGAATCCGATCAGCCGCCAGAAGAAAAACTCCTCCGAGCCATCTTCGGGGAAAAAGCCCGCGATGTTCGAGACAACTCCCTGCGCGTGCCCAACGGTGAAAAAGGTCGCATCGTCGATGTTCGCCTCTTCACCCGAGAACAAGGCGATGAACTACCGCCCGGTGCCAACATGGTCGTTCGGGTTTATGTAGCTCAAAAACGGAAAATCCAAGTCGGCGACAAAATGGCGGGTCGTCATGGAAACAAAGGGATTGTTTCCCGGATTCTGCCCATTGAAGACATGCCTTATCTTCCCGACGGCACTCCCATGGACATTGTACTCAACCCACTCGGGGTACCGAGCCGGATGAACGTGGGCCAAGTCTACGAATGTCTTCTGGGCTGGGCAGCGGACAAGCTCAAAGTGCGGTTTAAAATCGTGCCCTTTGACGAAATGCATGGGGAAGAAAAATCTCGTGAGACGGTTCATCACAAGCTCTACGAAGCTCGTGAATATACGATCGATCACACCGGAGAAGGCGAATGGATCTATGCCGAGGACAACCCCGGTAAAATCCAAGTCTTTGATGGACGGACAGGCGAACCGTTCGATCGGGCCGTAACCGTGGGCAAGGCTTACATGCTGAAGCTAGTTCACTTGGTGGATGACAAAATCCACGCGCGTTCAACGGGTCCTTACTCCTTGGTCACGCAGCAGCCCTTGGGCGGTAAAGCGCAACAGGGTGGTCAGCGGTTTGGAGAAATGGAAGTCTGGGCACTCGAAGCCTTCGGGTGCGCCTACATTCTTCAAGAATTGCTCACGGTCAAATCCGACGATATGCAAGGGCGAAATGAAGCGCTCAACGCGATCGTCAAAGGGAAAGCCATTCCTAGACCGGGAACGCCTGAATCCTTTAAGGTTTTGATGCGAGAATTGCAGTCGCTTTGCCTAGACGTGGCTGTTCACAAGGTCGAAACCCGCGAAGACGGCAGCAGTCGTGATGTCGAAGTCGATCTCATGGCCGACGTCAGCTCTAAGAAAGCGCCATCGCGTCCGGTGTATGAGTCGATCGCAAGTGGTCGATCGATGGACGAAGACGAAGACTAGATTGACGAGATGGACTCAATGCCGATCGGAGTTTGGACAGTGATTCAAACTTCGATCGGCAACATCCATCGACTTATAGATTTTAGTTAGATTTCAGCAGCACCACCCAAGCCCAAAGCATTTCAGGAAGTAGCACGCGATGCCCAAGATTGAACAGCGATTCGACTACGTTAAGATAGGTTTGGCATCCCCAGAGCGGATTCGTCAGTGGGGAGAAAGAAGCCTCCCGAACGGTCAAGTCGTCGGCGAAGTGACGAAGCCCGAGACCATCAATTACCGCACCTTGAAGCCTGAAATGGACGGCTTGTTTTGTGAGCGGATTTTTGGACCAGCCAAGGATTGGGAATGTCACTGTGGAAAATATAAGCGCGTCCGTCACCGGGGAATCGTATGCGAACGATGCGGCGTAGAAGTCACCGAATCGCGAGTTCGTCGTCATCGCATGGGCTACATCAAGCTCGCGGCTCCGGTAGCGCACGTTTGGTATCTCAAGGGGATTCCGAGCTACATGGCTATCCTGTTGGACATGCCGCTGCGTGACGTGGAGCAGATTGTTTATTTCAATGCCTACGTGGTCTTGAATGCTGGCAACGCAGAAGGGCTGACCTACAAGCAACTCTTGACCGAAGATCAGTGGATTGAAATCGAGGACGAACTCTACAGCGAAGATTCCAAAATGGAAGGGGTCGAAGTGGGGATCGGTGCAGAAGCGCTGCAACGTCTTCTCCAAGACATCACCTTGGACGAAGAAGCCGAACGTCTTCGCGAAGAAATTGCCGTTTCCAAAGGCCAAAAACGAGCGAAGTACATTAAGCGCCTCCGGGTCATTGATAACTTCATCGCAACAGGGTCCAAACCGGACTGGATGGTTCTTGACGTCATCCCGGTTATTCCGCCTGACTTGCGCCCCATGGTCCAACTGGACGGCGGACGATTTGCGACGTCAGATTTGAATGACCTGTATCGTCGAGTCATCAACCGCAACAACCGTTTGGCCCGTCTGCAAGAAATTCTCGCCCCAGAAATCATCGTCCGAAACGAGAAGCGGATGCTCCAAGAAGCCGTCGATGCGCTGATCGATAACGGTCGTCGTGGTCGAACGGTCGTCGGTGCAAACAATCGTCCGCTCAAGTCTCTCTCCGACATCATCGAAGGGAAACAGGGTCGCTTCCGCCAAAACCTTCTAGGCAAACGGGTTGACTACTCTGGCCGATCGGTCATCGTCGTCGGACCCAACCTGAAAATCCACCAGTGTGGTCTGCCGAAGGAAATGGCGATCGAGCTATTCCAGCCCTTCGTGATTCACCGCCTCATCCGCCAGGGCTTGGTGAATAACATCAAAGCCGCCAAGAAGCTGATTCAGCGCAACGATCCCCAGATTTGGGATGTATTGGAAGAGGTGATTGAAGGGCACCCCGTGATGCTGAACCGAGCACCCACGCTGCACCGTCTTGGGATTCAAGCCTTCGAGCCTGTCCTCGTTGACGGTCGTGCCATTAAATTGCATCCATTGGTTTGTCCGGCCTTTAACGCCGATTTTGACGGCGATCAAATGGCGGTTCATGTGCCGCTATCGATTGAAGCGCAAGCCGAAGCTCGACTGCTGATGTTGGCCTCAAACAACATTCTGTCTCCAGCTACAGGCACTCCCATTATTACCCCCAGCCAAGATATGGTCTTGGGCTGCTACTACCTCACGGCTGAGAATCCCGTGGCTGTAAAAGGCGCTGGACGCTACTTTGCTAGCTTAGACGATGCAATCATTGCTTATGAGCAGAAGGAAGTTGAGATTCATGCCTACATCTGGGTTCGATTTGATGGCGACATTGAATCAGACTTTGATGAAGAACTCATTGAAGAGAGTTCAACGGACGAGGGCGCGGTGACCAAAATCTACAACTACCGCCGCACTCGCCATGATTCAGCAGGCGATCTAATTTCTCAGTATATCAAAACCACCGCAGGCCGCGTGATCTACAACAAAACCATCATTGATGTGTTGGGAGACTAGGGCCAAATCTTTAGACTGAACCTTTAGACCGAGTCTAAATTCGGTCTATTCCTTTCATCAAAAACCGATCGAACAACCTTAATTTCCGGTAGGGCACCCATGGTAGAACAGAAGCACACTCAACTTTTCCGCAACAAAGTCATCAACAAAAAGCAGCTTCAGAATTTGGTGGCTTGGTCGTTTCGTGAATATGGCACCGCACGAACAGCCCAGATGGCAGATGCCGTTAAAGATATGGGGTTCAAATATGCAACCCGTGCTGGGGTCTCGATTTCCGTCGATGACTTGCAAATTCCACCCACTAAAAAAGCCCTTCTAGCCGCCGCCGAAGAAACGATTCGCATTACCGAAGAAAAATATACGCGCGGCGAAATCACTGAGGTTGAACGATTCCAAAAGGTAATTGACACCTGGAACGGAACCTCAGAAGAACTCAAGGACGAAGTTGTCAAACACTTTAAATCCAACGATCCCCTGAACTCCGTCTACATGATGGCGTTCTCCGGAGCACGGGGAAACATCTCCCAGGTTCGTCAGCTCGTTGGAATGCGCGGTTTGATGTCTAACCCTCAAGGGGAAATCATTGACTTGCCCATTAAGACCAACTTTCGAGAAGGTTTGACCGTCACGGAGTACATCATCTCGTCCTACGGTGCCCGTAAGGGTCTTGTGGATACTGCATTGCGGACGGCGGATTCCGGGTACCTCACTCGTCGTCTCGTGGATGTGTCCCAGGACATGATCGTTCGGGAATATGACTGCGGTACCGAGCGGGGCGTTCCGGTCCACGCCATGATGGATGACGATCAAGTCCTTATTCCTATTCAGAACCGTCTTCTAGGCCGCATCGTTGGTCAAGACGTGATTCATCCCGAAACAGGCGAAGTGATCATTGCGCGTAATCAAGCCATTCCTCAATTTATGGCCGATCGCATTGGTAAAGCGAAAGTAACGGAAGTCATTGTTCGATCGCCCCTTACGTGTCAAGCCACTCGATCGGTGTGTCAGCTTTGCTACGGCTGGAGCTTGGCCCATGGTCATCTCGTTGATATTGGCGAAGCTGTCGGAATCATCGCCGCTCAGTCCATTGGCGAACCGGGAACCCAGCTCACCATGCGGACCTTCCACACGGGTGGAGTCTTTACTGGGGAAGTGGCTCGTCAGGATAAAGCGAGTGCGCCTGGAACGGTTAAGTTTGGCAAAAAATTAAAAACCAGACCTATTCGGACTCGCCACGGAGAAGACGTTTGCACCGTCGAATCCACCGATACCAATAACAAAATCACCGTCGAAGGTCCAGAAGGAACTCAAACCATCACCTTCACCCAAGGGACCACCTTAATGGTCCAAGACGGCCAGGTTGTCAAGAAAGGCGAAATCCTCACCGAAGTTCCCCTGTCAGGCCGATCGCGTAAGACGACTGAAAAAGCGTCCATGGACGTCTCGTCTCACTTGGCGGGAGAAGTGCTCTTTGCGGATGTTGTCCCAGAAGAAAAGAAAGATAGACAGGGCAACACCACCCGCATTGCACAGCGTGGAGGCTTGATTTGGATCCTTTCTGGAGACGTCTACAACCTTCCACCGGGCGCTGAACCTAGCGTTAAAAATGGCGATCATCTGGAAAAAGATAGCGTCATTGCTGAGAGCAAGCTCATTACAGAAAATGGCGGAATCGTCCGGTTGTCCGAACATAGCGAAGGCAAAGGGGGCCGTGAAATTCAAATCATCACGTCGTCGGTGATGCTGGACGACGCCACCGTACGTAAGGTCGAGACCCACCAAGGCGGCGATCAATACCGCATGGAAACCAAAATTGGGCAGACCTTCTCGCTCAAAGCGGCACCGGGAAGCCAAGTTACGGCTGGACAAGTCGTTGCTGAACTCATCGACGATCGCTACCGCACCAATACCGGGGGTATTATCAAATTCTCTGGCCTAGAAGTGGGCAAACGCGGCAAGGCTAAACAGGGGTACGAAATCCTCAAAGGCGGCACCATCTTGTGGATCCCTGAAGAATCCCATGAAGTCAACAAGGATATTTCCTTGCTGATGGTTGAAGATGGCCAATTTGTTGAAGCCGGGACTGAAGTAGTCAAAGAAGTCTTCTGCCAAAGCAGCGGCATCGTTGAAGTTACCCAGAAAAACGACATTCTGCGTGAAATCGTGATCAAGCCCGGTGAGCTTCACATGGTGGACAGCTTGGATGGTCTTGTCACTCGCGAAGCCGCATTGGTCAGTCCTGGTCAGGAAATCATGCCCGGTTTGACCGCGACTGAACTTCGCTATGCCGAGTTTGTGGAAACGCCTGAAGGTCCAGCTATGCTGCTGCGTCCCGTCGAAGAATTTGAAGTTCCGGACGAGCCACCCGCACCGAAACAGTCTGCATCGGGACCTGGATCGGGAAGTGGAATTCGTCTTCGTGCCCTCCAACGCACCGCCTTTAAGGATGGAGAACGGGTTCGCTCGATCGAAGGGATCGACCTGTTGCGGACTCAACTTGTTCTAGAAGTAGACAAGGATGCCTCTATTGCTGCGGACATCGAACTGCTTCCTGGCGACACCGATGACACGATGCAACTGCAACTTGTGATTCTCGAAACCCTCGTTATCCGCCGTGATATTGCCGCAGATACAACCCAAGGGAGTACTGATACAGACGTTCTGGTCAAAGACGGGGACAAAATTGATCCGGGTGCAGTGGTCGCCCGAACGAAGATTCTTTGCAAAGAGTCTGGCGTGGTGCAAGGGGTGCGTAAGGGCAGTGAAGCCGTCCGTCGTATTATTGTGGTTAGAGATGCCGATACGGTGACCATCACTTCTCAGGCGACGGCCAAGGTCGGTGATTTGTTAGTGGCTCACGGCACGGTGGAAGAATCGGGCCAAGTGTTGGCCGTCAACGATAATCAAATCAAGCTTCGCCTCGCACGTCCTTACCGAGTTTCACCCGGTGCTGTGCTTCAAGTCGATACGGGGGATCTGGTCCAACGGGGCGATAACCTTGTCATCTTGATCTTTGAACGGGCCAAGACTGGGGACATTATCCAAGGTCTTCCTCGCATTGAAGAACTTCTCGAAGCCCGGAAGCCCAAAGAAGCCGGGGTCTTGGCCAAACAAAGCGGAATCGCCCAAGTGGTTTATGGCGACGATGAATCGGTCGAAATCAAGGTCATTGATGACGACGGCCTGATTACCGAGTATCCGGTCGGCCCAGGCCAGCAGTCCATTGTCATTGACGGCGATCGTGTGGCCGCAGGGAACCGTCTGACTGATGGTCCGGCTAACCCCCATGATTTGCTCGAAACGCTGTTTATCGCCAACAACGAACATCTCGGAACCTATGAAGCGGCCTTGGCTAGCCTTCGAGTGGTTCAGTCTTTGCTCGTGAACGAAGTCCAAGGGGTCTATCAATCCCAAGGCGTCGAAATTTCGGACAAACACATCGAAGTCGTGGTGCGTCAGATGACCTCCAAGGTGCGTGTCGATGATGGTGGAGACACCACGATGCTACCGGGCGAACTCGTTGAAATGTACCAAATCGAGCAGGTCAACGAAGCCATGTCCATCACGGGCGGTGCTCCGGCCAAATACACTCCTGTGTTGTTAGGGATAACCAAAGCCTCGCTCAACACTGACAGCTTTATCTCGGCAGCCTCCTTCCAAGAGACCACTCGCGTCTTGACCGAAGCGGCGATCGAAGGGAAGTCCGATTGGTTGCGTGGCCTCAAGGAGAACGTCATCATTGGTCGCTTGATTCCAGCAGGGACTGGGTTCAACGCCTATGAAGAAACGGGAACTCCCGATGTCGATCTGACCTACGACGTTTTAGATGACGATCTGATGGACTTGTCTGAAATCGTAGACGATCGAACGGCTCGTGCCTACGGACTCGATAGCATGGAAGACCGTCCGAGCTTTAGCTTCGAGAGCTTCGGCAGCACTCCCGCTCCCGTGGAAGAACTGGCCAGCGGATTTTCCCCGGTCGTTGATGACGACGAGCTGATCGACGATAGTTCATCCCTTGAATTGGATGACGATGATGATGACTAATTGCCACTGAGGACTAGACCGTAAGGATTAGACCTGTGACAGCGTAAAACTACCGATTAGGAATTGACTGAGGAGGGAAATTACCCTCCTTTTTCATGGCTTTTTGGCCTTAGAAAACTCGATCGGCAGTTTTATAAAAACCCCTCTACACTGAAAGATAACCGCCTTCAGTAATTTCACTATGAACGCTTGGAACGATCGCCTCAACAAACTCACAGGCAAAACCCGTTTTGTCGTTAGCCGAATTTTGATTCATCTCAAAGGTCCGGAAGTCCCGACCCTATTGGGCGTGATGAACCGTGCCGCTCAAGATGCGATCGACAACGAGGGGGATCTTTACGTTCTCGGGCAATCGTTAGTTGAAATCTGTGAAAACCTGCTGCAACGTGAAAGCAGTTGGCTGGCGGCCAGCAACGAAGGCGAAGTTCTCTGGTCCGAGGAAGAAGCCAGCGAATATCTAAACGAACTCTTCACTGACTCCACGGGTCGCTATCTCAGCGATGCTGGCGAAGAGCGTGATTTTCCAAGCGACTCCGATGCTCTCAAAATTCCCATGACGTCCAACTTAGTGGTCATGATCACGATCGCCTGCGAAGGAGAAGTCCCGCAGCTCGAAGCCGATCTTGCCGACATTTCTACCCTCAAACAAGCCCTAAGCCAGCTCTGTACCCTCCAATCCCAAGACCGATTCCGAGCCATCCAGCTCAACTTTTCCCCAGACCAAATCGGCTACGTTCTCACCGACGATCACGTCCTCCAACAATTTCCCGAACTCATTCCGCTATAAATCGTTTCAACATTGACAGCCTTAAATTCACCATTTCAGATTCACAATTCTAAACTCACAATTCTAAACTCACCCACCACCATGTTGCAAAATCTCACCCGTTCGCTGATTTTGATCTCCGCCCTGATCCCCGCAATCCTTCTAGTAAGCTGTGGCCAAAACGAAAACAGCGTCCAACCTCCCAATACTCCGCCTGGGGAGCAACGCACCGCTTCCGGAAACTCAGCCAAAGCACCCGTTATTCGCAATCAACAAAAAATCGCAGACGGGGAATATGGGGTTCAACAAGCCAGCTTTGACGACACAGACGGAGAATACAATCTGTTGCTGCTGAACGCTCCGAGCGCCAACTTCCGGACCAATGATCTTCAAATGGCACGTCTAACCGACGATCAGATTAAAGAAGGTAAAAAAAGCTATCTCAAAGTAGAAAACCAGAAGCCTGTCCTCTACCTTACCGAAGACTTCAAGCTGGAATACACCCATAATGTGGTCGAACAACAGACCAACCCCAGCACTGGGCGTACTGAAAGCGTCGTTGTTCGGCAAGAATCGAATTTTTGGGGTCCATTTGCTGGATCCCTTGCAGGCAACGTTGCCGGACAAGCTATTGGCGGAATGCTCTTCCGGCCTCAGCACTACGTTCCCCCCATGTACCAGTCCGGCGTTCCCATGAATGGTTATGGGGGCTATGGCAATAACTACCGCGATGCAGTCGGACAGTACCAGCAGCGCTACCAACAGGCTCCTACCGTCGAACGCAACCGCACTACCTTCCGTGCCAATGGCCAAAATCCGAGCGGTCAAAACCGAAATAACGCAGGAATAAGCAATCCCAGAGACATGACCAATCGCGATCGATCGACCGGTTCCGGCGTCGGTTCCAGCGACCTCAAGTCCGGCAACCGATCCACCCGCACCGAACGCACCCCCGATCGACAGCGTTCCGGCGGATTCGGCAGCGGACGCGCCAGGTCTTCCGGACGCCGACGTTAAAACAATCCAAACCCATCCCATCCCATTCACACGTAGGATGCGTTAAGTGAAGCAACGCATCATGTCCGGCCCACCCCGATCGCCCCCCGATCGCCCCACCCTCCCGTGATCCCCATCCCATGATCGAAGTCGAAGTCCATCAACACCTCCGCACCCTCCTTCGAGAACAACCCGAATCCATGTGGGCGCACCATCTCACCATGGCCCGTCTAATTGCCCGCGCCCTCCGTCTCGGTCGCAGCGCCCTGATTCAAACTGGAACCACCGCAGGCTACGACGCCCCCTACCGACTGAGTTACCTCCTCCCCATTCTGCTCTGGCCCGAACCCGTCATTCTCGTTACTCCCCCCCATATTCAAACCCATCTCCTCACCGTCGAATTTCCCAGACTCCAACAGTGGCTCCAAGTCTCAAAACCCGTCCAAATCGCTGATCCCCACTGGACCCAACCCGCCTCACCGAACCAATCCCCCATCGGAATTCTCCTCGTCAGCCCCGAACAATGGCTGCGCGATCGCCTTGAACAACATGGACAATTTCCGAAAAACATCCTCACCCTCATCGACGGCGCAGACGATCTCGAAAACCAAGTCCGAACAATTCTCAACATCCGACTCCAACCGCAACACTGGGATCACCTCGCCCTCACCTACCCCCAACATATTGCCCCCATCCGAGACCTACGCGTCCGCCTCACCCATCAACTGTTCCAACACCCACCAAACCCCACCCATAGCTACCTCATTGAGCCGATCGATCGCACCGAACTCCTAACTCTTCTGACCAAACTCCAGACGATCGCCCCCCTGCCCGCCCCCTGGACCCTCATCCCGATCGCAAAAACCAGCACCCTGTGGGCCACGGTCGACCGATCGATCGGCACCTTCACCCTCACCCATAGCCCTCTCCAAATCAGCGATCCCCTGCGAAGCATTTGGCAACAACAACCCACCGTCCTCATCGGCAGTGCCCTCGATTTAGACGCCAGCGCAGACACTTACCGCACCACCCACGGACTTGACGACCTCACCTGCCTCAAATTTGCACCTCCTCGCCAAGAAGCCGGAATCCACCTCTATCAGCCCGAAGGCATCCCCATGCCCAACACCCCCCAATACCAACCTGCCCTCCTCAGCGAACTCCGCCACATCCTTACCCAGCTCATCCCTAGCCCACCACAGCAGACTCTCACCCAACAAAATCTTGCCGAATTGCCGTCCGAAGGCTGGACCGTCATTCTCGTTGGCGACACCCCTCTGCGCAGCCAAGTCGGTGCCCAGCTTGCCTCCGAATGGGGATCGCGCGTCCAAGTCGATCGCCTTCCCACCCATCCCAATGGCATCCTTGTCGCAGGCTGGGACTACTGGCAATCCATCCAGCCCGAACTTAGCCGTTGGCGCAGCCTCCCGGAACGGGAATCGCACCTCCCGTCCCCGCGCGCCATCATTATTGCGACTCTTCCTATGCCCTCCCTAGAGCACCCCCTAGTGTCTGCCCGAGTCCAGCACTACAAATCCATCCGTCAAGACTGGTTCCGGCTTTATCTTCTTCCCACCGCCCTCATGGATTTGAGCCGCGCCATCCTCCCAGTTCGAGAATCTCGCGGACTCGTCGCCCTACTTGACAGCCGAGTTCTCCATCGCAACTACGGCCAGCAAGTCCTCGCTGCCCTGAGTCCTTACGCCCGAGTCCATCACCTAGACCAAGATTGGATCATCGATTTTGAGCCGCTTCGAGATCGCTCCCGCTACGATCGAACGGCTTAAGGTTGAACGGCTTAAAATCTCACGGCTCAAGGGAGAGCTGCTAAAATAGAACAGATCAAGCGTCTCAAAGCCCGATTCAACGGACAGGACACTCTTCAACATGGCTAGATTAAGAAAGGGGTCGATCGCACCCAAAACCGTTGCCCAGCAAGATGAAAAAATCCTGCCGTGGAGCACCATTACCCGTAAACAAGCCGACCAGTTTATCCAAATTACTAAAGTTGGAACTTGGACGAGCATCGCAATATTGGTCCTGTTTTGGATTTCCATCCGATTCATCGCTCCGGCTCTTGGCCTATGGACTCCAGCCGATCAGCCTTGATCGACCCCCAACTATCTAGGCTAATCCGCCGCCCATGTGGATCTATAGAGGACAAACAAATTGCCTGCTTTGTTACGATCGACACCCCTAAAGCCGTCGAATCAAGCGTAAGATAGTATTAGAAGAAATATTAAGTATCACTTTTGACACTAATGTTCCTTTTCTACGGAGTGCATTCAACTCGAAAGTGCTGTATGTTAAGAGCCTTAGAAGTGCAGCATCTTACTTAGAATTACTAGACTTTTAGATTTAGAACTGATGAAGAGTGAATGGATGGAGACTCATCGTGTTCAAAAGACTTGCAAAACAACATAGTCAATTTGTGAAGGATCTCGTTATGAACCTTCAGGCTTTAGCAATTGTGCTAGAGAACCAGGGTCATGTCGCCTCCTGCTATACTTGCGGCGGTGAAATGAACAGCGCCTCCTTTATGGTGAGCCTAGGCGGCAACCATTTGATTCGGTTCTTAGTGTCTGACTATGGGATTACTTGGACTGAAATGAGTGACGATCGCGAACTTATGAAACTAGAGGGCGCAGAGGCCATTAGTCAACTGCAAGAGCTAGAAAACTTGATTAAGTTTCAAGCGTGCCCTAGCGAGGCCGTTTCGATCGAGACATCCTCGTTCTCGGTTCTAGTGTAGTAGGACTTCATGGTCGTACAATCCCCTTCTCTAACCGCTGACAGCCCGGAGTTTGATGCGCTTGTTGACAAAATTCGATCGTTTAGGTCAACCATTCCCCCCCACGTCCGAGTGGTTGCCGTCACCAAATACACCGAAGTTTGGGCCATGCGAGCAGCCTATGTTGCTGGACTTCGAGACTTCGGCGAAAACCGTGTCCTTGATGCCTCACAAAAACAAGTGCAGCTTCAGGATCTGACAGACGTCACCTGGCATCTTATCGGCCATCTTCAAAGCAATAAAGCCCTAAAGGCAACTCAAATCTTCGATTGGATTCAGTCGGTCGATTCGCTGGCTCTTGCCCAACGTCTCGATCGACTGGCGGCTGAGCAATTAGCGATTGAGCAACTAACACCTGAGCAACTAGCAACTTCGGCTGTGGATGTCCACGCCGTAAGGTCTTGTCCTGCGAAAAAGAAACTCACGATTTGCCTACAGGTCAAACTGCTCCCCGATCCAAACAAATCGGGCTGGACAGTTCCAGAATTGCTCGCTGATATCCCCTCGCTCTTAGCGATCGAAACCCTCGACATCCAAGGACTGATGGTGATCCCCCCCGCTGGACTGACGCCCCAAGCCTCGGAAACTTATTTTAGACAGGCCAATGACCTTGCGACTCAGCTTGCCAGTCATGGGCTAACCATGAAGGTCCGATCGATGGGCATGTCTGACGACTACCGAGTTGCAATCGATCAAGGGTCTACCCTTATTCGCCCCGGACGCCTGCTTTTCGGCTAAGTTGAGATTCACAGGAAACACCATATCTAGGGTTTGGCTTGAGAAAATAATAAAAAAACCACCATCCCTAGTAGACCATTTGAAAATCATGTGCTAGATTGTGTCCACTGCCAAAAGAACATACCGCAAAGCATAAAGCTAAGTTGTCGTTCTTGAGGAAAGTTTAAGGATCTTAAACTTTACGGTTTGAAATTGCTAAACGTTCATCCCTGAACCGTTAAGTTATGTCTATCGACAGTTTACTTTTGAGTTGCAACAGTTTTCAGACTGTTGCCATCGTCAAAGAAGTAATCCTATCTGCAAAGGTAGCGTTATCTTTCAAGGCTGTTCGTGCTTTATGTTTTCAAAGTTTTTGAGATTAGTTTCGATTCCTAGAAGAATTAAACTAACCGAAGAGTCTGAAAAACTCTTTGATTCTTAAATTTCTCTAAAACTGCTGCATTTTACATTGAAAACGCATTCTGATTCAATGTAAGGTTTCACTACGGAGCCGGATTAAAATGGTACAGAAAAACTCTAGTACATTTTAACTCAGACAAGAGAGCTGTTTCAACTTCTAAGTAGTTTCATTGACTTTAGTGAAGTTCAGCGGTTTAATAAGTCTTCCCAAGCGATTGAGTTTCAACGGTTGGAAAACTAATTTCTTCTTTCGTACCGTGTGTTCCATCTTTCCGTGAATGTTTTAGATGCCATGTTTAAATTCGGTCTTTAGGATTTGGTTTTAGGTGGCGTGATGCAATTTAAGTATTGTGTCTCTTTGGTTTCGTCTGGTTGTAATGGAGTGTGAATAATGGGTATCTTCAACAAACTACGTGACTTTGTCGGTTTTAACGAATCGATGGACTACGAGTACGAATACGATGAAATGGATGGCCAAGAATATCAAGGTCTCTATCAAAACGATGCGGCGGCTGTTGCTGCTGCGCCAGTTCAAGAAGATGAAAGTCGCTCCCGTCGTCTGCGCAATCGCTCTTCTTTGGTCGGTACTGAGGCCGCTAACGTGAACACGGTAAATAATGTGATTGGAATGCCCGGTGCTGCAAACGGAATCTCTGAAGTCGTGGTCATTGAGCCACGGACCTTTGAAGAAATGCCTCAGGTGATTCAAGCTCTTCGCGAACGAAAATCTGTCGTTCTGAATCTGACGATTATGGATCCTGATCAAGCTCAGCGTGCAGTTGATTTTGTTGCAGGGGGTACTTTTGCGATCGATGGTCATCAAGAACGTATTGGTGAGAGCATTTTTCTCTTCACCCCAAGTTGTGTTCAAGTGAGCACTCAAGCGGGAATCGTTAACGAAATTGCTCAGTCTCCTGTCATGCGATCGGTGCGTCCAACCGTCTCTTCCGCTGCATCTTGGACAGCCGAACCGATGCGCATGGTCCAGTAGTAATATACTGATGCAGCGTTTTAGAGGCGACTCCATTGGTGATTAAACTGGGCATGATTGGCTGCGGGATGATGGGTGAAGCACTCATCTCCCGCATTGTTTTAGGTGGAGTTTATTCCGCCGATGAGATTTTGGTGAGTGACCCGATGGAGGCAAGGCGATCGTTTCTTCAGGATCGCTACGGTATTCAGGCAACCTCGGACAACTCCAAAGTGGCAACGGCCCAAGAAATTTTGCTATTGGCTATTAAGCCTCAAGTGTTTACGCAAGTCGTTCCAGCACTCGGTCGCTATATTCTTCCATCTAGTGCGATCGTTTCGATTTTGGCTGGAACGACCCTTGCCCAGCTTGAGGATGCGCTCCCTGGAAAAGCCGTCATTCGTGCGATGCCCAATACTCCGGCTCAAGTGGGATCAGGCGTCACGGCGATCGCATCAGGGCAGCATGTCAAGCCCGAACAGCTTATCAAGGCCCGAGCCGTTCTAGAATCTGTTGGGTCAGTGGTGGACGTCCCGGAGACGATGATGGATGCGGTAACAGGACTTTCTGGATCCGGCCCAGGCTATATTGCTTTGGTTATTGAGGCATTGGCCGATGGCGGAGTGGCCTCCGGTCTTCCGAGATCGATCGCCATGCAGCTTTCCCTAGACACCGTGTTAGGCACCGCTAAGCTTTTAAAGGAAACGGGTCTGCATCCAGGTGAACTGAAAGATCGGGTCACGAGTCCCGGCGGCACGACGATCGCCGGAATTGCGGCCTTAGAGGAACGAGGATTGCGATCGGCCCTGATTGAAGCAGTCAAAGCCGCGACCTATCGATCAAAGGAATTGGGGATCTAAGAAGTTTGCGATCGGAACAAATCCAGCGGGAAATGGCCAAAAGTCTCGTTCACGTCTCCGTCATAGGACGACTGGCACGCGATTAGAACCCCCCGATAGCCTTCTTCATAGGGTGTAGCGTAGCCCGATCGGGTTTTGCCGTTGTACTTGATGTAGCAGGGTCCAGGCAATTCTGCGATTTCGGGTATCGCGTCGTAGCCGAGGGCCGCAAGGTAGTCGGAAAGTGCGTTCATCCCCGTTGCAAAATCTGGCGCACAAATTCCTAGCATCTGATATTCGGAAGCTTCTAGAACCACCGAGAGGGCATTATAAATTTCATCCCGATTTGGCAATGCCCGGTCGGGATTTTGGGTGGGGGTTTTTTCAAGAGCGTTAAAACGATGAAGTAAGGCGATCGCCTGCGAGGACGTCAGCGATACAGAGTCGATTGGCATAGGAATTAAGTCCTGTGGAGGGGATTGAATGGGATTGAGAACGTCATTTTTATGGACAAAACCATCTGACGGATCCGAAGAAGACTCTGGGTATGTCATGAACTCAGGATTCAGCGGGACTCACTCTAGTAAACCTCAAACCAGCCTGCTAGACTTGATCCCACATTAGATAAATCTCCACTTAGCAGATCCACACCTATGTCATTAATCAAGAACGAACAGGCATTTAAAACTGAAGTTTTGCAGGCATCAACTCCGGTTTTAGTCCATTTTTGGGCACCTTGGTGTGGATTGTGCCGAATGATTGATCCCGTGCTGGAGCGCGCCCGATCGGAATTTGGCGATCGGTTCAAGCTGGTGGGCATCAATGCAGACGAAAATCTTCATCTCGCCAGCAACTACCGCATCACCAGTCTCCCCACCGTCTTGCTTTTTCAAGAAGGCAAACTCCTCCATCGCCTTGAAGGTCTGACCCGCAAAGAACAGGTTCGGGATGTTTTAGATGACGTCCTATCGTCGTTGGTGCGATCGTAGTCGGTGAATCTGTTGAGCCTAATTTAATTAATTTATTTTTTGGGGTGGGCTGAATAGTCCACCCTTTTCAGCGCATTGGGCTAGGCTTATAGATGAGAGTATTGTTAAATTCCGTCGAGTAGGTGTGAGTCATGGACGCGATCTATGAATATGCCTGGATTATTCCAGTCTTGCCCCTGATGGGTGCGGCGCTGGTCGGTCTAGGTTTGATTTCCTTTAACCAAGATACGAATAAGCTGCGAAAGGTAGCTTCAGGCTTTTTGGTGTCCCTGATTGGGACGGCTATGGTGCTGTCCTTTGGGATTTTGGCGTCGCAAATCGGCGGCCATGCTCCTGTGGTGAAGATGTTTGAATGGGCGGCAGCAGGTGATTTTCATCTGGAGATGGGCTATATCGTGGATCCGCTGACATCAATGATGTTAGTTGTGGTAACAACGGTGGCTTTTCTGGTAATGATCTACACCGATGGCTATATGGCCCACGATCCGAGCTATGTCCGGTTCTATGCGTATTTGAGCTTGTTTAGTTCATCCATGTTGGGGTTAGTGATTAGCCCTAACTTGGTCCAAGTCTACGTCTTTTGGGAGTTGGTAGGGATGTGTTCCTACCTGCTGATTGGCTTTTGGTACGATCGAAAGGCGGCGGCGGATGCTTGTCAAAAGGCGTTTGTTGTGAACCGGGTCGGTGACTTTGGTTTGCTCCTTGGCATTTTGGGCTTGTTTTGGGCGACCCGAAGCTTTGATTTTGAAATCATGGGCGATCGGCTTCAGGGTTTGGTTGAAACCGGAGCCATTAGCGGTAGCTTAGCAGCGCTTCTAGCGATTCTTGTTTTCCTCGGTCCTGTAGCAAAATCCGCTCAGTTTCCGCTACACGTCTGGCTTCCTGACGCGATGGAAGGTCCGACCCCGATTTCGGCGTTGATTCATGCGGCGACCATGGTGGCAGCGGGAGTCTTTCTGATTGCCCGGATGTTCCCGGTGTTTGAACATATCCCGATCGCAATGGATACGATCGCTTGGACGGGTGCGATTACGGCATTCATTGGCGCGACGACGGCCATTACGCAAAATGATATTAAAAAAGGGCTGGCTTATTCCACGATGTCGCAGTTGGGCTACATGGTGATGGCCATGGGCGTGGGCGGATATAGTGCGGGGCTATTTCACCTAGTGACTCATGCTTATTTCAAGGCGATGCTGTTCTTGGGATCGGGATCGGTGATTCATGGGATGGAAGATGTGGTGGGCCACAATCCGGCCTATGCGCAAGATATGCGGCTGATGGGCGGGTTGCGGAAGTACATGCCCATTACGTCTACGACCTTTTTGATCGGAACCCTAGCGATTTCGGGGATTCCGCCCTTTGCGGGTTTCTGGTCGAAGGACGAGATTTTGCATCGGGCCTATGAATCGAATCCTTATCTATGGGCGATCGGATTTGCGACAGCGGGAATTACGGCGTTTTACATGTTCCGCATGTACTTCAGCACCTTTGAGGGTGAGCTGCGGGCAGGTGATGCAGGGATTCTGAACATCATCGAAGGCGAGCAGCTTCGGAAGATGGGAATCGCCGCAGGTCCAGGTGCCATGCACGCCAAAGAGCTGACGGCGCACGAGGCACAGGACGATTCTGGTCACGATGATCATCACAGCCACGAACCCCACGAATCACCGCTGACGATGACGTTGCCGCTGATGGTATTGGCGGTGCCGTCGATGGCGATCGGTCTCTTGGGAACGCCCTTTGCAAACTACTTCGAGGCGTTTATCCATGCGCCAGGTGAGGTGTTTAAGCAAGAGGCGGTGGACTTGCCTGAGTTTCTGATTATGGGTGGTAGCTCGGTGGGGATCGGTCTCGTTGGGATTTCACTGGCGATTTTGATGTATCTCCAGCGCAAAATTGATCCAGCGACTTGGGCGGAAAAATTCCCGACGCTGTACGATTTCTCGAAAAACAAATGGTATTTCGATGAGCTGTACGATCGGGTGTTTGTCCGAAGTTCTCGGCGGTTGGCGCGTCAGGTTTTGGAAGTGGATTATAAAGTCGTCGATGGGGCCGTTAATCTGACCGGGTTTTTGACGCTGTTAACGGGCGAGGGGCTAAAGTACTTTGAAAATGGTCGGGCGCAGTTTTATGCGTTGGTCGTTTTTGGGGCGGTGATCGTGTTTGTGGTGGCGTCGAGTGTGGCGGGTTAAGCTGACAAACGTCGAAGAAGAATAAACAAAAAGGCTGGGGACTGAGCGATCGGTTCTCGGCTTTTTTGTAGGGCGATCCACTTAGGCATCGATTCGATGTCAGCAGCAAGATTTGAATCCGCTCATCTGTAAAGCGATCGGCCGAGAGTATGAACCAATTCGGTCCGATCGACCCAATGCATTTGAGTTATTTGAAGCCGCAGGATTAGTGGGCTGTATTGATGGTGATCCCAATTTATCGAGCCATTATCGATAGCACTTTTTGAGGTAATTCAGATCGGTTCTTCACAGCTTTGGAATAGAAAGTTCAAGGCTGATATGAGGTCGTCTAGATCGCTGAGAGGATAGGCTTTGGGGTCTTGGGTGAAGGTATCTTGAGTCAGAATACCAAATTCCCAACTCTGACCGTTGGAGACGATGCCATAGACGCTTTGCTGCGGATTCTCGTTAAGCTTTTGCATGGCTAGCATTTGCGCTAAACACTGTCCCCAGCCTTTCACAAAATCATCTTTTTTAGCTTCGACTGCGACAAAATAGGGTTTGTCCCAGACGAGTTTACTGAGGGGCGATCGTTTCGAGAGGATGTAGTCAGGAATTCCAGTAAGCCGATCGTCATATCTAAGCGTTTTGTGGCTCCACAGGACAAATTTATGACGATGATTTTTGTAGACTTCCGCCAGAATTGGGAAAATGACCATTTCACAAACAGCAGATTCAGATTCTCGAAAGCTAAATTCGCTGAGGTGAAAGGCGAGTTGTTCTCTAAAGAAGGGATTGATTTCAAGGGCGATCGGTTGAATGAAAGGGTCCTCGAAGAGTTTTATTTGGTATTCTGCGGCAACTTCGCCGATCGATTTAAAACTATCAAATGCCATGGTTAGTTCTCCCAATTCCACAGAGGTGCCAGATTTCTGCTGAAGTCCAGTTTAACAAATTCTGAGGGGTGGTTTTGCCTGGGACCGATCTGGCATACTGGAACTAGGTTTTGGGCATAATTTTTTATCTCGTAAATGCGATCGGATTTCTATAGATGTTGAAAACAAGACTTGTGACGGAGAACCGTCCTAAATCAATTCTCCAGGGGACGGGCTACGCCAATGAACTTAGCCAACGATTTGATCACACCACTCCGATGTTATCCAGCCGGAAAATGGGCTGGAACGGGATTTTGATTGAGCAGTATCAGCATCTTTCAAATGCGTTTGAAGTGGAGTTTCCTGCCTCATCCGATCATTGGCTCGTCTTACCGTTAGGGCAGCCTATCTTCGTAACCCAAAAGGCTGATGAGCGCTTGTATGAATCCGTTATTCAAAAGGGCGATAACATCCTTGTTCCCGCTGGACAACAGAAGTACTGGGGGCGGCGTGAAGGCATGTGTTGCTCGCTGCATATTCACTTAAAACCGGAGATGATTAGACAAACTGCTGAAGCATCTGAAATGGACTTACAACGAATTGACCTCGTAGACTGTTTTGGTAAGCGAGATCTACAGCTTCATCAGATCGCTATGCTGTTTTTAGCTGAGTTGGAGTCGGATGGCATGATGGGTCAATTGTATGTTGAATCACTGACTCAAGTATTAGCCATTCATCTACTAAGACATTATTCTACTGTCACGCAAACTGTTACACCCAGAAATAGAAGTCTAACTCATACTCAGTTGCAGCAGGCGATCGACTATATTCACTCTCATCTCAATGGCGACTTGTCATTAGCGGAACTTGCAAGCATCGTTAATATAAGCCCCACTTATTTTGCCAGTTTATTTAAGCAGTCGATTGGAATTGCGCCTCATCAATATGTGATTCAACAGCGAGTAGAACAGGCAAAATCTATGTTGTCGAAAACAGATTTAACGATCGCGGATATTGCCTCAAAAGTAGGTTTCTCCAGCCAAAGTCATCTCACTCATCATTTTAAGCGTCTCACGGGAATGACCCCTAAGCAAGTTCGCTAGCACCATAAGAATCTGACAAGTTGTCATAAGAATCTGAAAGAAGCTGAACCCTAAAACTGGCTATAATCCAGATAGCTAGGAAAATCTTGCATTAAATGGTGAATAATTATGATTTCAAATCAGCAGTTTCTGCAAAATTTATACGAAGCCTTTAACAGAGGTGAGATTGAAACAATTATTTCGGTAATGCATCCAGATGTCAAATGGGCGAACGGAGTGGACGGTGGTTTCGTTTACGGACGTGACGCGGTACGTGAATACTGGATTAATCAATACAAGGTTATTCAAGTGCAGCTTGAAATCTTAAAGTTCGAGATAGATGAAAACGATCGAAATGTCGTTACCGTTCATCAAATCGTCAAAGATTTGCATGGTAATTTGCTTGCGGATGCAACAATTCAGCAAATCTTTACCATTGAGAATAGTTTGATTAGTCTTTATGAAATTGGCGGAACTGAAACAATCCAAGAGATGATCCAAAAGACGAGAACTCCCGACGAATAACGATACGGCGCTCAGAAAACCTTTAGAACCTGAAAGGCGATCCTAATCGATCGATCGTCTTTCCAAAGTCTAACCGTCACAATCCACTCAATAGCCCACCCAAAATAGCACCGATCGGCTTCCGTCCCTCATCTTGCCTAAAGTTACGCTATTATCTAATCAGAGGGTAAGCTAAGAGGGCGTTAGGCATGAGTCTGGATGAGTCAAAAAGGTTATATCGCCAAGGGAAACAACGACTAGCGGCTGGCGATTCTCAGGGAGCGATCGTCAAACTAAAGCAAGCTCTATACTTTCATCCCAACAACCAATCAGCATTATCTTTAATAGGTAATGTCATGAATAATAACGGTGATTTTGCGGAAGCATCTCTCTATTTGGAGAAAGCAATTAAATTAAAGCCAGATGATTCTATCTCTTGTTGTAATTTAGGTTACGCCTTTTGGCACCTGCGGCAATATCAGAATGCTATTCTGAACTATGAGAAGTCAATTGAAATCAATCCAAATTTTCCCAATTCTCACTGCGGTATGGGAAACGTTTTACGTGATCTTGGGCAGTACCAAAAGGCCGTTAATTCTTACGAAGAAGCGATTAGAATAGACCCAGATTATTATTATTCATATAATGGACTCGGAAATGCTTTGCAAGGATTGGGCCAATGTGAAGCAGCGATCGAGAATTATGAACAAGCCATAAACTTTGATCCGTTAGACGCTCTTCCCTATAATGGTTTCGGAAATGCTTTGCAAGAGTTGGAACGATATGAAGCAGCGATCGAGAAGTACAAGCAAGCCATAGGTCTTGATCCAACGTACTCTGCTCCTTACAATGGACTCGGAAATGCTTTACAAGGATTGGGCCAATATGAAGCAGCGATCGAGAGTTATAAGCAAGCCATAGGTCTTGATCCAACCTACTTTACTCCCTACAATGGTCTCGGAAATACTTTTCAGAAGCTAGGAAGATATGAAGAGGCAGTTGATAACTATCAAAAATCGATAAAGCTCGATTCAACATACTGCTATGCTTATAACGGTCTCGGAAATGCTTTGCAAGAGTTGGAACGATGTGAAGAAGCGATCGAGAATTATAAGCAAGCCATAGGTCTTGATCCAACGTATTTTGCTCCTTATAATGGCCTCGGAAATATTTTTCAGAAGCTAGGAAGATATGAAGAGGCAGTTGATAACTATCAAAAAGTGATAGCGATTAATCCAACGGACTATTCTGCACACACGGGACTCGGGAATGTTTTATATGGACTTGCAAGAAATTATGAGGCTTTATTATGCTACAAAAAAGCGATTGAAATTCAACCAGAATTCTGTAATGCCTATAATCAATCAGGAAATATCTCATATGATTTGAGAGATTATAAGAAAGCAATTATTGGTTACGAGAAAGCGATCGGTATCCATCCAGAATGTCCTAATCCTTGGCGCGGGAAAGCAAATTCAATTTGGGCATCTCAAGGAGTCGATTGGGCTATTACCTTCTGCGATCAATCAATCTTGAAATTACAAGCTAAGGGATTGGAATTTCAATCTGCGATCGGAAATTTACACCTTCTGAAAGGTGATGCTCACTATCAACAAGGAAAACAGCAACAGCAGAAATTTATATCTTCTTTCAATAAATCAGCCAATTCATATCAAGCAGCTATTAAGATTTTTGAGGAGATTTCTGATAAAGAATCCTACTTGATGGCATTGCAAAGCCTTGTCAAAGTTCTTATGGGATTGAAAAGAAGTGAAGATGCAGATGAACAACGTCGGAAAGGCACTGATTATCTCAAGCGATTATTAGACGAGATCTCTAGCCCAGCTAGATGCAAGGCTCTCGCATTAAAATTTACAGGGTTCGATCAATTGACGGTCGATCGCCACATTCAAGCAGCCAGTCAATTAGAGGACGAGGACGCAATCAACGCAAAACTTAAGGAGGCGTGGGAGACTGCGGAGAAAGGAAAAAATACTTGTCTTTCGTGGTTGTTAGATGCGTTGAGTGACAATATTTCTAATCCCGGCTACGAAGCAGTGCAGCAACTTTTGAGTCCCGGAACGGCGATCGTTTACTGGCACATTAGTCCTGCTGCGCTCACAACTTTTATTTTGAAATTTGGTAAAGTCGCTCCAATCCCAATTACACAACCTTCTACAGGCGATCGACCCGCATCCTTGCAACAACTGATCAAACTAGAAGCCTGGATGAAAGAGTGGGATGATCAGTATTCAGACTATCGGAACAAAGGAAAGGAACAGCGCGATGCCAACCATTCCTGGCGTAAAGATATGGCTAAGCGGTTGTTTGAGCGACAGGAAGACCCCGGTAATTTGAAGGACATTTTGAATGTTGATGCGATCGAAGACTACTTGGATGACATCAATCACCTGATTCTAATTCCTCATCAAAATTTACATCGCTTTCCGCTTCATGCCTTATTCAATTCTTGGGTCGTTGTTTCCTATCTTCCTAGCTTGCAAGTAGGACTCAATCTGAAAGGACGGAAGCCCATGCATACTAACCATTTGCTTAGTATCGAGAATCCAACGAGCGATCGGGGCAATCCACTAGAATTTGCACGGGTAGAATCTCAACTGATTAGTCAGACGTTCCAGACTGTGAGCTTCATTCAAGAAACTGATGCCACGCAGGAAACAGTAATGAGCGCTCTAACGGGGAATTACAATACTTTCCACTTTTCAGGACATGGTAGTCACGACTCCGAAAAACCTCAAAGATCTGAATTATTGTTGGCGGGCACAGATGGACTTACCCTACGAGAAATCTGTCAATCCGATCTGTCAGGGTATGACCTTGTTAGCCTTTCAGCGTGTGAAACAGGCGTGACAACCCATCAATCCATCACAACTGAATACGTCGGGTTAGTTAGTGGATTCCTATATTCCGGCGTTGCACAAATCATCAGTACATTGTGGGTCGTAGAATCTGCGGTGAGTGCCTTAGTTATGATCGAGTTTTACCATCGTCGCCCTACTAGTCAATCCGATGTGATGGCACTGGCAGAAACCATTCATTGGCTGAGAAGTTTGGACCGTGAACGTTTTCAAGCATGGCACGCAGAAAGATTGCAAGAATTGTCTTTAGATCTCCCGCGTGAGCGTCGCTTAAAGATCAAGCGAACGCTGGATCATGCCTTAGCAAGATGGGGTACGATTGAAAGTGACATCAAAAATCCTTATTCTTGGGCACCGTTTATCCTCTCAGGTGGGTTCTTCTCATGAGCTATGAAGATTTAGTCACAATAAAAGCATTCCTAATGGCGCTAGAGAATCTGGAACAGCCTTTGCCAGAGGATATACGACTCGATTTGGGCATTATTGGCGAGGATCTACCTGGATCCGCCTACGAACTCCATAATTTAGCGGAACGCTACGAACCGTTGAATCAAGAATACCTGTTGCTCTTAAATGACTTTCCGGGTGAAGGCGAGCGGCTAAAATTCTCATCTTCTGAAGACGTAAAATCGGCAAATCCCGATCGAAAAGACGTCGAATTCAATGAGGCAGAAGTCCTAATTCAGCAATTGCGGCGTCAGATCGCTCAGACATCAATTTGGCCTGATGTAAAGAAACCGATCGATCAGTTCTCCATAACAGCCCCTGAACGTCACGAGGCCACAATTGCAGTGCTTTCACGGCAGCAATCATCTCACCTTATTCAAGATCTAGGCTGGACGAGAGACGAAGCCTTAGCAATTCGATATCAATTTGCAGCTTTCCGCGAAGATTGGGAAGCCCCAGGCATGGAGCTTTACGATGACCTATAAGCGGGGAGATGTTGTTTTGGTCTATTACCCACATTCTGACCTGATGACCTTCAAGAAACGTCCCGCTCTGATCGTTCAGGCCGATGATATAAAAACTGGCTTACCGCAGAAATTAGTGGCGATGATTACTTCTAACCTTGCCAGAGTAGGAGAAACACGAGTCACTGTTCTTAAAGATAGCGACTTGGGAAAAGCCATGGGCATCCGAATAGACTCAGTGGTTGTCTCCGATAATCTAATGACGATTGAAGACCAAATTATTGATAGAAAAATCGGTCATTGCTCAGATATGAATGATGTAAACACGGCTCTCAAAAAAACATTAGGGATCTGAAAAGGGAGCACGATCGATCGTCTTTCCAAAGTCT
>JAYUJY010000045.1:0-7892 GCA_043764895.1 Synechococcales cyanobacterium
ATCTCTTGCAGCGTCTGATAAAGCGCCTACTCCTTCAGTTTTGAAGAATTCTAGGAAGTCGGTCAAGGTCGGCGTGAATTGCCATGCGGGGCTATCTAATCCACCGAGACGAGAGGCTTCATACCGATCGACGATCTCCGGTGCTTCAAAGAACTTCCGAATCCCTGGACCCAGCATTGACCGCAAACTTTGTCTGAATAGCCGATCGTCCGATGTCGAGGCTTCTCCACCCCCAAACACCATCGTCATTAGAGCTGATTCAAGAAAATCCGTGTAGTCAGATAAGCGCTCCTGACGCTCCTTTGGATCAAATGTAGATAAGTCCGGCATCTCGAAAAGGTTGTTGCATTCCTTTCCAATATCGAAGTACGCACCGCCCAAAAAGGTAGTCCAATCCTTGAATGTAGACGCTGCATCAGAGGGTGGAAAGTCCATGATAATCGTCGGTATTCCCCTCGCCAATCCATGGGTCAGGATGCCTGCGATCGCCACAGATTTACCCGATCGCGTTGTCCCAAAAAACGCAATATTTCGATGCTGGCTGAATGGATCAATGAAGAGTGGAACGCCGCCTTCCTCGGAAATTAACTCAAATCCGCGTTTGTCGATCGGGTGCGGACAGACTAATGGCATTAATCCCGGTGCTTCACCCGTTAAATAAAGCAAGCGACGATTAAATGGTTTTGAAAGTAAGGGTTCCCAGGTCAGCGGTAAAGTCTGCAACCATATCTTCCAAGCATATTCCTTTTCCCGCTCCACCCAAGCAGGTCGGTGGAAGCAGTTTTGGATGTACCGACAGGCTTCGTCTAGTTGCGTTAAGTTACTCCGGTGAACTAGAAACACAGTCGCAGTTTGCAGAGCTACAGCCCCTTCATAGAGTTGTTCTTGTGCTCTAATCGCTTTGTCCTGACGCAGTGACGCTGCGACATCAACGGATTTATGTTTCGTGCTGCTAATCTCCTGTTCTAGCAATGATTGTTTCATCACCCGCCGCATATTGTTTCGGATGATTCCTTGATTCGCCTTCGTGACTTGGCAATAGACTTCGGTGTCTACGACCGTTTCGCGGCACATCATGCGCCACAGATACGAAAGCTGGCTAAACTTACTACTCCACCCTCCCGGTTTATCGCAAAAGACGATCGGGGCAACATACTTTCCATTCACATGAACCCACTGTCGATCGTCCACGGGAGTCTCACCTTCAATTAATCGACTCGTGAAGTGAACCTCCGAATTGACTTGCTCATTCAAGCCTTTCTCCGTCATAACGACGAGCTGCGGAATGGGCGGGGGTTCGGATTGATTGAATTGTTGCCACAAGTTTTCCCAGAGATCAGTTTCGGAGAGTGGCGTAATATCAAGCCCCATCTTCGTTGCTAGATTTTGTTCCCAGTTGAGAAACCCATCTACAAATGCCTTCTCTAGTGCAATTTCGTAGCGTTGTTGGGCAATTTCGGGCGCAGAACCCACGAGGCTGTAATACCCGTTTTGTAGTTGTAATAGGGCTTTCTCCCAAGCGTCACTCGCGACCGCCGTGGTCGAACCCAGCGTATAGGTACAGTACAGTCGCAAGAACTTCGGCTTTCGTAAGCCTTTCGCGGTGACATTATCTTTTCCGTCTTTAATCCAAGTTAGTTCTCCAATCCGCTTCTTCTCGGACATTAGTAAGAATTTCAATTCAGTGCTATTTGTTTTTGCGATCGTGCTATCCAACTCCCGTTGGCGACTGGCATCCGACGCAAAGGAACCCATATGAACGGTGAAACTTTCCTCCTCGGGTAAATCCTTCAAACCCGCTTCTAGCGCATCAAAGATTGCATCCTCCTGTTCTGGATTAATCGTCGTATGAATGCCTTTAACATCCCAGCCGAATACAAATCGTAAACTCTCCGAACCTTTCGGTCCTGATTGCAGCATGAAGGCACTCGCTTGGCGTCCCCGCATTTGGAACCGGACAAGACATTCCGCACTGAATTCATTCTCAATCGCCCTCGAACGACGTTTCCGTTCGCCATTCCCGATATCGATCGTCGGTTGCTTTCGTTCTTTTTTCATAGCATGTCATTTCCGTTTAGTTTTTGATTTCTTCAACTTTTTAGACCGATGTGAAAATCGTTCGCGTTGCGACTCAAGAAGAGTCTGATATCCGATGTAACCTTTACACCATCTCGGTTCTCGCATGAACTTCGATAGAAATCGATACGGTTTTGATCCCGTTAACAACCACCATGTTCCACAACCCCAAGCAATCATCAAAATCGTCCACAAATACCCCAACTGGAGCATTCCTTGGAAAATCAGGTAGAACACCACGGCGATCGCGCCCCACGGCAAGATTAAGTCAGCCGGAATCGGTCCAAATCGAGGTCGTGCATCCAAAATAGGATTCACACGCCGAAATTCAGAACTAGAATCATCCATCACGATTCTCCTAATACGTTAGGCGGTTCCCACGATAAAGGTTGCGAGGATATCGCCCAGAACAACGGCGATCACAATAATCAGTGGAGTCCGCGCTAGATCTTGCCAATCTTGATCTTGGCGACCTGCTTGAACCACTTTGACCAATGAAATCCCCAAGTAAATTAGGAACAATCCCCGCAATACGTTGAAGATGATTTCGATCGCCTTATCTGCGCCCGTAAACTTCCCTTTCATCCAGGTCTCAGCATTTTTAAAAAACTGAGCATTGGCCGCTTCAGGATGAGCAGTGGCTAATACAACGCTTAACGCGCCCACGGAGCACAATCCGACAAAGGCTCCAAAGGTCATAAATTGCCGTAAACCGCTCTGGTTCCAGCTTTTCTCGACGTCCCGGTACAGCCGAATCGTCAATATTGGAAACGCAAATGGAATCGTGAGTAATGTCATGAAGGAAGCAACAGCCATTCCCTCATGGTAAAAGTTCGCGGACAGGAGGACGATCGCGCTTGCACAACCGTAGGAAATAGCAGGCGATTGGATTCGTGACCAGATATTCCCATGATAGGAATGCCGATCCGAAAGCATTGTAGCCATAGCAATACTCCATTTTTTGAAACTTCAAAAAACACTTAATTCATCAATTGATTAACGCTGTGCATGAATGGATGCTGTGCAATTCAGCCTCTCATTCAAAACTCGAAAACAAAAAATACTCCTTTGAGACAGCCCTCAACGCGATCTCAAAGGCAATGGTGTATTCGATTCGCTTAATGTTCTGACCTTCAGAGTAAGTGTTCTGACCTTTAGAATGGATGCACCTGACAAAAGCTTGAAATAGAATAGACTTCCATAGGGAATTACTATAAACGCTATTTACAGGTTTTGACAACTCTTTTGTTCTTTTTCACAAATCAGTAAAACATCTAGTAAAAGATAATCAACTTATTTTTATAGCTTTTTCTTAATTCCTGTACATAAAACAGCCCCTTTTTTGTGAATTTAAGGGTGGATTTTAAATCCATTCGATCGTCAAGAGCAGCGCTGTAAGCGACTCTACAGGCTTTAAGAGTAGACTACGTTACACAATACATTGACTGGATTAAAATTATTAAGGATGGTCCTTTGTGAATCCTGTTCTTTATATCTTTAGATATAAGAATATTATCTTACGCTCGAAATCTAGTGTCAAACTTTTGACTAAACATTTTCATTTTTGATACGCTACAATTCTCGTAATTCGCGAACCCTATCTCGCTCATTACTTATCCTATGAATCAAGAAACTAGAGGACGCCTCACCCAAGCGTTTTCACAATCCCTACTATTGGGACAACACTATTCAAGTATTACGCAAGCACGCGCCCAAGCTCAAGACATTCTTGAAGTTGCAATTCGTCCTGGAGATACTTGGGTTAAAGTCGTAGACGAGTCGATGGAGGCCGCTGTCGTTCGGGTCGCAGGTGCGATTGTACAGGGTTCAGAGACTACACATCAGGCTTACGATCGCCTCGTTGAATTACTCGAACAACAACCGAATTTAGGCGTGCGAACTTCCACTTCGGTCATGCAGCAGGCTTACAGTACGCCAATTCCGATCGCGTTTCTTGCGGCGAATTTGGCTGGGATTACACCGGAGACAACCGTATATGAGCCGACTGCGGGAAATGGGGCGTTGCTGATTAATGCTGATCCCCGGCTGGTAATTGCGAATGAGTGGAATGGCGATCGGGTCTCTGAGCTTGGGTTTCGGGGATTCGGAACGCTGACTCAACAGAATGCGATGACGTATCGTCCACCAGAAAAGGTTGATCGCGTTATCGCAAATCCGCCTTTTGGAACGATCGCGGATCAAAACGGGGATAGTCAGCGGTTTCGGATTTATCAGACTTGGACAACCCAGATTGACCAAGTGATTGCCTTCAATGCGTTGGAGGCGATGAAAGCCGATGGGAAAGCGGTTCTGATTCTCGGTGGGAAGCTGGGACGGACGGAAGAGGCGCGATCGACTCGATATCATAGTCGTGAAAGTCGAGCGTTCTTTAAGCAGCTTTACGATCGTTATAACGTCATTGACCACTTCTCGATCGATGGCGGACTCTATCGCAAACAAGGGGCTGGGTTTCCGATCGACCTCATTGTTATTGACGGACAAGGACAGTCCGATCGCCGACTTCCCGCCGCTGATGTCCCTGAAATCTTTTCCTCATTCACGGCACTCAAGGAGAGACTTCCCAATGTCTTGTTATCCAGACTTTCCTCTAATTTGGACACCGATCGAGAACGATTCGTTCTTCACGATCAGAGTTCCGGCGGAAATGAACCCATTACTACTGAAGCGTTACCTCGAACTGATGGAACAACGGTTGGCTTGGATGATGAGCCAAGATTCAGCCGACGACGCTCAGGCTTATTTGAGACGGACTCTTCACCGGATTTGCCCAGCCCAACAGACGCCAATCCCCGACCAGGAGGACTGGAAATCGGAATGGGCCATGACGATCGTTCACTACACCGAAGCGTTTTACAACCGCAACGAGATCCATCCCGACATCTTTCCCGCAACCCCGATCGATTCCCAACATCCCGATTACCAGAACCAATTGGACAATCACAACGAAATGACTTTGGACGATTGGTTGAGCCATCTATAACGGAGCATGTCATGACTGATTTTGATTTGGAACCTAAACAAGTCGCTTATCTTCCTCGTAGTCTCGCTAATCCGATCGGCACTCTGATCCCCGTCAATATGGCTGATGCCGCCCAGCAAGCCTTGGATAGTTTTGAAGTGCGAAATGGCAATATTGACGATTATTTAGTTGAGAAGTTGGGATACACCGATCGACCGAATCTGTATCAACATTTCAGCGCTGAACAGGTCGATGGTGCTGCACTTGCGATCGCCAGTATTGAATCAGGCAAGGGGTTTGTCATCGGCGACCAAACTGGAATTGGGAAGGGGAGGATTTGTGCAGCAGTCATGCGCTATGCCAAAGAAGAAAGGCTAGAAGCCATTTTTATTAGTCAAAATCCCAGTCTTTATGCTGATATCGTCCGCGATCTTCAAGACATTGGTCTGACCGATTTCAATCCCTGGATGACCGATGCTGGAAAGTCCATTCCTTTACCCAATGGCACCACTTTGCGGACTGGGAATTTGGAGCAACAAAAAGAAGTCATGCAGGAAATGATGGCGGCGGGCGTAACCGGACGTGATGCCATTTTTACGACCTACTCTCAAGTTCAGACCGTTTCCGGTGGGGTTGAACCCATGAGACGGGCGTTTTTAAGGGCGATCGCGCCTAATGCAATTTTAGTCTTGGATGAAGCCCATGAGGCGGGTGGTGGTGGCAAAGATGATTGGAAAGAGAAGAATCATGTGCCCGATCGCGCAGAATTTATCCGTGAACTCGTCGATGCTTCAAAAGGGGCTTTCTTCAGTTCAGCGACCGCCATCAAACGACCTGATGTCATTGATTTGTATGCCCGTAAAACGGATCTTCGTCATGCCGTAACGAATATCGATGATTTGTCATTTCTGCTGAATGAGGGCGGGGTTCCCCTTCAACAAATGGTCGCGGCAGGAATGGTCGAAGGTGGAGATATGCGGCGACTCGAACGATCGTATGAAGGTATTTCCTTTAAGGCGGAGGTTGTCCCCGTCGATCGCATCGTCGTCGAAAATCTTGCCTCAGCTATGCGCTCGATTAAGGAATTCGATGATGCCAAACGAAGCGGCGTTATGGAGTTAAAAGAACAAGCCAAGGAACAAGCGCAAGCCATTTCTGAAGATAATGCGATCGGTCAAGCGGGTGTTAGCAGCAGTAATTTCACTTCGTTGATGCATAACTGCATTAGTCAGACTCTAGTTGCCTTGAAAGCTGAAGAGACCGTACAGCTTGTCATTGGACAATTACAAAACGGGGAGAAGCCTGTGATTGCTTTGTCCAATACGATGGGCACCGTAATTAAGTGGTATGCCGAGGAACACGATGTGAAACAAGGCGACGAGATTAATTTATCCTTTGCTGATTTGCTCAATCGTTATCTCGATCGCTCCCGTGACATCCTCGTTAAAGACTATGAAGGAAAATCAGAACGACGTCCACTCACAGGGCGAGAGCTGGGTGCAGCCGGACAACAAGCCTTTGCGGATGCCAGGGAAGTTATTAGTTCTAGCGACTTCTCGATCATTCCTATTAGCCCGATCGACTACATCAAATTTCGGTTGCAGGAACAAGGATACCGCGTTGGAGAAATAACAGGCCGTCGTGAGACGTTGCAATATCAAGATGATGGCACCACAACTCTAAAACTTCGCAGCAGTTCCGAACTTAAAACCAATGCCAAAATTGAAACCGTCAAACAATTTAATTCAGGTGATTTGGATGTTTTGATTTTAAATAAGTCAGGAGCGACAGGCATTTCGCTTCATGCCTCTGAAACTTTTGCAGACCAGCGACCTCGCCACATGAACATCCTCCAGGCCGCAGGTGACATCAACGAATTTGTTCAAATGTTAGGACGGGTGAACCGCACCGGGCAAGTCGTTCCGCCTAATTACTCCCTCGTCATGTCCGATATTCCCGCCGAAAAACGTCCCGGTGCAATCCTCATGAAAAAGATGGCTTTCCTCAATGCGAATACCACCGCCGCACGGGAATCTAATCTTTCACTTACCGATGTTGTCGATTTTATGAATCCGTACGGTGAGCAAGTCGTGATGGATTTGCTATCGGATGATTATGAATTGGATGCCGCATTAGGTCATCCCTTAGAGCAACTGAAAAAGGCTGAAATTATCACACCTACAACACTCATTGAGAAAGTTACGGGGCGGATTCCTATTCTTCCTCTGGCCGACCAGGAGGAACTCTACGCCACGATCGAAGACCATTACAAATCACTCATCGAATCCCAACGCGCCATCGGTGATAACCAGCTCGAAGCAGGACGACTTGATTTGGATGCCCGAACGATCGCTCAAATGGAATTCAAACCTGCCATGGGCGATCGGCTCGGTCCTTTTGCAAGTGCCGTTCACATTGAAGTCATCGATGTTAAGAGTACAAACAAACCTCTGACTCAACTTCAAGTCGTGAATGCAGTTCGCGAAACCTTGGGTATTGATCCTGTTGATAATTTGAGGATGCACGATCGCAATGCCGTTCAAGTTACCGCGCGTCAGCAAGTCTCACTGAAAGTTAGCAACCTTCAAGATAATGCCGATCTCTACGAAGACCACGTTACTCAAAAATATCGTGACCCTAATAAAATCGATCGCTTCTCTGGGAAACTCGCTGAACAGGTCCTTAATGTCGCTAAACATCTCAGGTCCTATCCAGCCGGAACCCCGATCGTTTTATCTACTCCTGAGCCAGGAAGAACCACCCTTTACGGCGTTGTTGAGGATGTAAAGAAGGCACATCAAAGCACCAATCCTGCCGCTGCATCCGATTGGAAATT
>JAYUJY010000046.1:0-7870 GCA_043764895.1 Synechococcales cyanobacterium
GGACGAGTTAAAGAAGAAGGGCGATGACCTCCGGTCGGTCGTAGACCATCGGAACGTCGGCATAGTAGCTTTTATATTGGCCTTTACAGCCATTCTTGGATCAACTTTTATGGTGATTTTCAGAACTGCATCGTCTCACTAATACAACTAAGTCCTAATAAATGACCCTATTATCGTAAGGGTATCAGGGCCATGGAGCTTGCTATGTCTGCATTGTAGCCTCTATTGTCACCCCCTCAGGTTGAAAAGCCTCTGATTGACGAACAGGTGGCTCAATTAAACCAATGGTCAGCCGAGAGATTTACTACAGATTTGACAAGATTATGACTAAACCAGAATTTGCAGCCCATACGCCTCAATCTCAGCCTGGACTGTGGCATGGATTGCAAGAGCATTTAGAAACGGTGGCAACAGAGACGGAAACTAAAGCTGAGAAGTTGAAGGCTGGTAAGCTCGGCTATTATGCAGGACTTTGGCATGATTTGGGTAAGTATAATCCAAAGTTTCAGGATTTTTTGCAAAAGGCTCACGTAGCAAAATTAGCAGGACAGCCGCCGCCGATGCCGAAGGTTCCCCATGCTATTTATGGGGCTAGCTTGGCAAATGAGTTAGAAATTACGCCATTGTCTTTTTTGATTGCTGGACATCATTCTGGATTGCCCAATCAGAGCGATCTCAAAAGCCGACTTAAGGAAAATCAATCTAATCCAGACTATGCGATCGTCAAACTAAATGCAGGTCGGGAGTTAGGGACATTAGCTACAACTGAAAACTTGCGATCGTATTTTACTCAATTCACCTCAGGTAAAACAACCGATAAAGTCGCGGCAGATTTATTTTTACGGCTTTTATTCTCCTGCCTAATTGACGCCGATCGTCTGGATACTGAGCATTTTGCAGACCCTGAACAATATCAATTGCGGAAAAAACGAGCAAATGGTGTGACGATCGAGCAACTTTGGGATGTGTTTCAGAAGAAGCAACAGGAGTTTGTTGAAGGTGCGAAGAATCCTGAATCAATCGTTAATCAGGTGCGATCGGAGGTTTTGCAACGTTGCTTAGATAGGGCATTAGACAAACCTGGCGTATTTCGACTGTGTGTACCGACGGGAGGTGGGAAGACTCGGAGCGGTTTGGCTTTTGCATTAAAACATGCAAAGCAGTATGGAAAAGACCGGGTTATTTTTGCGGTGCCTTACACCAGCATCATTGAACAAACGGTCAAGGTGTATCGGGATGATATCTTTGCAGAATTGGGAGAAGCTGCGGTGCTAGAGCATCATAGTGCGACCCAGGAGGATGAGAAATCTAAGTTAGAGGATTTAGAATCTGATGAAAATATCCTGATGACTCAACAGCAATCGAAATTAGCGACCCAAAATTGGGATGCAAAATTAATAGTTACTACAACTGTTCAACTTTTTGAAAGCTTGCTATCGAATAAACCTAAGAAATGTAGAAAGCTTCACAATATTGTTAATAGTGTGATTGTTTTAGATGAAGTTCAGACATTGCCGATCGGATTACTATCGCCCATCTTATCGGTGTTGAAAGAGCTAGTCGATCGCTACAATGTGAGCGTTGTGCTTTGTACTGCTACGCAGCCTGCACTAGAAGGGAATACACCCTACTTTACGGATAGTTTCCCAGAGGATTCGGTGCGGGATATTATTCCCGAAGATGTTGCAATTCGACATTTTAAGGATTTGAAGCGGGTTGATTATGAGATTCCGCAGCAGGGAGAGACTTGGACTTGGAGCCAGTTGGTGGAGGATATGGCATTGAGTCAATCTTCCCTAGTGGTTCTGAATACGAGGCGAGATGCGATCGCAGTCCTGAACGAGTTGGAGGTTAGGAATGGCTATAGTGCTGAACCGATCGAGCCACGGGTATTGGAGTCTTTGCGAACATCGACGGTTTTGCATTTATCCACATTGCTCTGTGGTAAGCATCGGCGGGTTGTGTTGGAGGAGGTTCGGCGGCGTTTGAGTGAGGGTGAGGCTTGTCGGTTGATCTCTACTCAGGTGGTAGAGGCGGGTGTGGATTTGGACTTTCCAGTGGTCTATCGGGCGATGGGACCCCTAGATCGGATTGTGCAGGCGGCGGGACGGTGCAATCGGAATGGGCGATTAGCGTCGGGTCGAGTGGTCATCTTTGAGCCAGCGGAGGGCAGTAAGCCACCCAGTGGAGAGTATAGTAAGGCGATTCAACGATCGCGAGAATTGTTGCAATCTGACGATTTTGTTGAAATGATGTTGCATGAGCCTGAACTGTTTAAGACGTACTTTCAGAGCCTTTATCCATTGATTGCGAATGAGTCGGGGGGATTAGACAGTAAAGGGATTCAAGAGTTGCGGCGAGCTTGGAGCTTTCGGGATGTGGGCGAAAAGTTTAAGTTGATTGAGGATGGGACAACGCCGATCGTGATTCAGTATGATGATGATGTGAGAACTAGGCTTGACGACATTGCACGACGCGGGATTTGGTCTGAGGATAGAGCTTTTCTGCAACCCTATATGATCAATCTGCCTACACGAATTTTTGATAAGCTGAAGTATAAGGAGGAGGTGAAACTAGGGCTGGATCTATGGAAATGGACCAGTAATTATGACCCGATTCGGGGGTTTCCCCTGGAGCAACTGGATCAAGAGGTCCAACATGATCCTCTCTTTTTAATAATGTAGGTGAATATTAATGGTTCAGATCATTTCAGAGGCTAAACATAAGGTCCAGTCAACGGAGCAATGGTTTGTGTTGCCAGGGCAACATTCGTGGGCACAGTTTCAGTCCTTGGATGCCTTATTGACGGCAGATTATTCAGGTGTGAGAGTTTTTTATCTTGATGGTGTGATAGAGCTGATGAGTATTTCGCCGAGCCATGAACTGATTAAGTCGATTTTGGATGCTCTGTTGGTTCTGTTTTTTTGTCGGCACCAGATCAATGCGGTGCCGATGGGCAGTGCGACAATGCAGTTGGAAGGCGGATTGGTGAGTTCAGAGGCTGATCTGTCCTATCGCTTCGATGGAGGGGAGGGGAGGCCGGAATTGGCGGTGGAGGTGGCACTGTCGAGTGGTGGACGAGCGAAGCTAGCGCGTTATCGGCGACTGGAAATTCCTGAGGTGTGGTTTTGGCAAGACGATCGGTTGTGGCTGTATGGATGGGATGGAGCGGATTATGAGGAATTGAGTGAGAGCCGGGTGCTGGTGGGAGTGAGGGTGGATTTGTTGGAAGAAGGGGTGCGATCGAAAAATTTGCTGCGAGCTATTCATCTATTCAGCACTGGGATCCAGTAATGCAGGAGCTTGTCAGACTGTGCGCACTTTCTGGCAAACTAGGGGCTAGCTTCTGGTGATAGTCTCACCGGGAGAGGATTGGAACACAGAAGCGTATCGCAGGAACCTCGTCATAGGTACCCCTCGGGCCACTCTTAAGAGGCCCGAGGGATTCGCCTAAGTCTTGTACTTGACAACACCTCCCTACACACGGATGGCCAAAAAATTAGAGGTTAGGGGCGGGTCGTCAGGGGTTGGGAAGGCAGGAATTATTTAATGTCCAGTCTCTGACTGTGTTACTCTTCTGTGAATTACAACCTTCACAGAAGAGTAACACAGGTTCCTTCTTAAAATGTTGACAGTATCTTATACTACGTGCATAATAAAAAGACACCACAACATACAAGACTAGGATCCTTAAGGGAAACTAATTTTGCCTGTTTGCAGTGCTAGTTAAATTATAATTAGACCAATATTAGCATGACTTTTCACCAGTGTGAATTCAAATTTGAGTTGCCTCAAAAAGTACAGACATCACCTAGCTCGAATAAATTAGCTCCTGGACAAGGTGTTGATGCCAAGTCTCTGTATCTGACAACCAACGAGGTGGTGGCGCTCTTGAAACTCGACAGCCCTTATCCATTACGAAGATCTAGGGCAAATGGTAGTACTTACCGGAACGATCGCTATGTCGTTGTGCCAGCAGGTCGAAATCGGTGGGAACTGTTCCGGCAGGTTGCTAGCTGATACTGAGCATAAAGTTTACTGAATCTTCAGCAAAAAATGCGTAGAGATCTGTGCTTTTTTGCTGAAGATCGTCCAAGATATAAAAGCCTATCAAAGGTTTAATTTTATGACTGCTGAAACCTTGACTGTGAAAGTTCAGGGGGATTTTGCCCTGTTCACACGGCCAGAGTTTTCTGCGGAGCGTGTTAGCTACCAAGTGATGACGCCAAGCGCGGCGCGCGGAATTCTGGAGGCCATTTTTTGGAAGCCAGAGATGCGATGGCGTGTGCAGAAAATTCAGGTGCTGAAGCCCATTAAACAGTTTTCGATTTTACGGAATGAGGTGAATAGTCATCAAAGCGATCGCGCGGCCCGAGGGTGGGTACACCCTGGGGATGGTTATTTTGCGGAGGACGATCGGGCACAACGGCATAGCCTCTGTCTTCGGGATGTGGCTTATGTCATTGAAGCGGCGATCGATCTTAAAGCTCATGCGACGGACCATATTGCGAAGTATCGGGATATGTTTCGCAGGCGCGTCGAGAAAGGGCAATGCTTTAATCAGCCTTATCTAGGAACTCGGGAGTTTAGTGCTTACTTTGAACCGTTGTCTGGGGATGAGAAGCCGATCGAGCATGAGGAGAAAATTGATCTCGGCTGGATGCTTTTTGATCTGGAGTTTAGCGAACTGCCCAAGGTCGGAAAGATTAGCTATAAGGTTCATGATGCTAATGGCTCACGGGTTGCTCAGGGATCTGCGATGCCGAAGTTCTTTCATGCTGAGTTGGTGAATGGTGTGCTGGAGGTTCCTCAGAGTCTCTATGCGCCCTTGGCAGGAGGTCGTGCATGATTTTGACTGAGTTGTATCGGCTTTATCAGCGATCGTCTAGTGACTCCATGCCATCTATGTATGGAAAAATCAAGATTCGCTGGTTGATTCCAATTAATGCGGATGGCAGTCTGCGGGGCAGTTTTCTGGATCAAAAAGGAGCGACTAAAGCTGAACTACGGGGTAAGGAGTGGGTTGTCCCAGATTTGATTCGGTCTTCTGGTGTCAAGCCAAAATTGCTGGCTGATAATGGCGAGTATGTTTTGGGTTTACAGAAGGAAGGGGCTGATGCAAAAAAAGTTTCTGAACGGTATCGACAATTTAGAGAGCTGATTCTGCGTTGTGCGGAAGTCACTCAAGAACCCTCTGTTCTGGCAATTGTGCGGTTCTATGAACGTTGGAATCCGGAGAGTTTTCAGCAGGAGGGCGTTGATCCAGCCGATAATTTTACATTTGAGGTCCATGGTGTCATCGATCGTCTGATGTATCCGGCTAGGGCTGTAGAAAATCTGCTCACCATTCAGGATTTCTGGGCGAGTTATACCGCAGGTGAAGATAGCCCAAAGATGATGTGTTTGGTTACTGGGAAAACCAATGTTCCTGTAGAGGTTCGACTACCTGGAAAAATCAAAGGTGTCCCCAATGGACAAACGGCTGGAACGTCTTTGGTCTCTGCAAATGCTGCGCCCTTTAGCTCCTATGGGTTGGAGAATTCGTTGACTTCTCCCATTTCTCGGGATGCAGCAGAAGGGTTCAATAATGCTCTAAATCAGCTTATTACAGGGCAGAGAACCCGAGTGTATTTGGGACCCGTTGTCTATACCTTCTGGACGAGAGAGGATTCTGGTGTGGATCTCATCTGTGATTGTATGGATGAGGATCAGCCGGAGGAAGTGCGAGATCTCTTTCGAGGGGCACAGGCGGGTCAACGTCGATTTGGCATTGTGGGCGATCGCTTTTATGCGCTGGGCTTGTCGGCTAGCGGTGGACGGGCGGTGGTGCGGAGTTGGATCGATGTACCGATTGAGGCGGTGCGGCATGGTTTAGATGTTTGGTTTGAGGCTCAGACGATTGTTGATAAGTATGGGCAGATTCCCGATCGACCTTATTTTTCAGTGAAAAGTCTGGCTCGGGCGATGTACCGTAAGGGCGAAGATTTCGAGATGCAGTGTTCTAAGTTGATTGATGCTGCATTAGTCGCGGATCGACGGTTGCCTGGGGAAATGCTGGCGCGTGCTGTAAGGCGAACGGCGATCGAACATGATTTGCCGCATCATCGTGCTGCGCTGATCAAGCTTATTCTCACTAAAAACAATGTAATTCATCCTGATATCCCTATGAATAAACTCAATCTTGACCCGATTTTTGCAGATGAGACTGATACGATGGCTTACCATTGTGGGCGGCTTCTGGCCCATTTGGAAAGTGTGCAGAGGGCGGCGCTGGGTGAGATTAATACGACGCTGATCGATCGTTATTATGGGGCGGCTTCTCAGACGCCAGGTAAGGTTTTTGGGGAATTGGTGAAGGATGCTCAGGCTCATTTGAGGAAGTTGCGGGTGACGAAGCCGGGTGTGCATGAAGCGTTGCAGCAGCGCCTAGAGGGCATTATGGTGATGTTTTCTCCGGCAACGCAGTTTCCGAATATGTTGACGATGCAGCAGCAAAGTATTTTTGCTTTGGGCTATTACCATCAGCGGGCGGCGAGTCGTAAAGAGGCGATCGATCGTAAGGCTGAAAATGAGGCGAAAAAGGCTGAGCAGAACGTTATGCCTTAGGTGTTTTTGTTTTTCAATTACTGTTTACTATTTTCGGAGTATTAAGATGACTGCACATTTGAATCCAGAAGTTCGTCACGATTTTGTTTTGCTGTTTGATATTCAGGATGGGAATCCAAATGGGGATCCTGATGGGGGGAATCTTCCTAGAACTGATTCTGAAACGATGCAAGGATTGGTGACGGATGTTTGTTTGAAGCGTAAGGTTCGTAATTATGTTGATTTAGTCGGTGGGGATCAGGTTCCGAATCTGATTTATGTGCAAAATAAGGGGTTTGCATTAAATGATCTTCATGCTCGGGCTTATGAGGATTTGAAGATTAAGGCGACGGGAACGAAGCAGAAGCGGGAGGATGTGGATAAGGCTCGACAGTGGATGTGTCAGAATTTTTATGATATTCGGATGTTTGGGGCGGTGATGACGACGGGGGTGAATTGTGGGCAGGTGCGGGGTCCAATTCAGATGACGTTTGCGCGATCGTTTGATCGGATTATGCCGACGGATGTGGCGATTACGCGGATTGCGATTACGAAGTCGGAAGATGCGAAGGTGGAAGTAAGTGCCGAGGGTAAAGGTGAGGGTGGTAAGACGACGGAGATTGGGCGTAAGGCGATGATTCCTTATGGTTTGTATCAGGGCTATGGGTTCTTTTCGCCTCATTTGGCGGCGCAGACGGGGGTTACTGAGGCGGATCTGGCCATTTTTTGGGATGCGCTGTTGAAGATGTGGGATTTCGATCGATCGGCGTCTCGGGGGCTAATGGCTCCGCGTGGGTTGTATGTGTTTTCTCATGAGTCGAAGTTGGGGAATGCTCCGGCGCATAAGTTGTTTGAGCTTGTTACGACTCAGTTGAAGAAGCCGAATGAATCGCCGCGTAAGTTTGGGGATTATACGGTGGTGGTTGATGAGGCTGGGATGCCGGGTGGGGTTACGTTGACGAGGTTGACGGAGGGGTAGGGTTTTTGTTGGAGATCTTGATGCGTTGCTTCGCGTAACGCATCCTACGTATGAGTTTTTGGGAGGTTTTGTGTGGATGAGAGTGATGAGTTTGTGATGTTGAGTGCGCTTCAGCATTTTGTGTATTGTCCGCGTCAGTTTGCGTTGATTCATTTGGAGCAGGTGTGGCAGGAGAATATTTATACGTTGCGGGGGTTGCGGGTGCATGAGCGGGTGGATACGCCGACGCATGAACTGATTGAGGGGGTGCGGGTGATGCGATCGTTGGCTTTGTTTAGCTATGGGCATCAGTTGCGGGGGGTGGCG
>JAYUJY010000047.1:0-2146 GCA_043764895.1 Synechococcales cyanobacterium
CCCAATCGATCGGTCGCGATCGCCCGTTGAGACTCGTAAGCTAACATTTTGAACGACGCACCTAAAGCCAAAAAACTGCCTCCTCCAAAGAAAACCCAACTCGTCAGCAAAACCCACCGAGGCGTCCGACCCTTAGCCCGGATTTCTCACAAACTGAAGGGTGAATCAATAAAAGCAATAAATTTGCGAATGCTGAAGAGAACTTGCTAAATCCACTTCACGAATGCGTCAGGATTACCAAATAATCCATCTAGAATTAGCGATTGTCGTGCGAATTGAGACTCAATCAGAGGAATAGACAGCAGAAAACAAGAGACTTGACCGCCTCCTTGCTCTAAGTATTCAGTTGATTCCTCGCCCTAGCTAGGATTATCCCGGCCTGTTTAATCGTGCTAATCGTTGATAAACCTGGTCAAATAAGGCTTGAATCGGCTCATCACCGCTAAACGAAATCAACACCCGCCGCGCCGAAACCCGAATTTGGGCCGAAATCTTGAGTAAGGTCCGCCGAATCGTGCCACATTGGGCCACCGCTAATTCCGTCCCTTCTAGGGTCTGTTGTCGCAGGGCTTGCATTAAGACATAAGCAAAGGACGAAAACCACAGCCGCAGTTGATTACTCTCAAATTCATGGGTAGAGGTCCGGTCACTGAACAAATCTATTTGATGTTCCTTGATGCGATTCTCCATCTCACCTCTCGGACAATAGTACTCAGCGTGGAGTTTGGCCGGAGACATTTGCTGTGCGGTCCAGGAGGACACAATAAAATGACGTCTAACGCCTTTTCCGTCATAGGTCAGCTTGCAAACGAGTCGTCGGCTGACCGACCAAGATCTCTCTGTCTGATAATTTAAGGATTGATAATAGGTTTGAGGTGGGACTAAGGCGTCCAAGTCCGCTAATGCCTCTGGTATATCGCCTAATCGGGCTTTCAATTCTGCCGAAATAAGGTCCCGTGACTTCATATAAGCGGCTTTTGCCCGTTCCTCTAAATGCCAGGTTCGTTCTCTCAATCGAGCATTACTGGCATGGGCGACGACATACTCCACCCCTTTTTCTGCTTCACACCATTGCATCATGTCCTCTCGGCTATAGGCACTATCTCCCCGGACAACGATTTCAACGTTGGGCCATTGCTGCCGGATTTGCGGAATGATTCGCTGCAATTCGTCTAACGCGCCTGCCGCTGGGTCTACATTCGACGGGCGAAGTTTAGAACTCAGCAGATACCGTCCACAGAAAATCAGCAAGGGAGTGTAACAGGTTTGTCCGTAATAACCATTGAAGGACGTCTCTGCCTGCTGTCCATGAACTTCGTCATTGGTCACATCCATATCTAAAATGACCTGCTTTGGTGCGTGCGCTGGATGCTGTTCTAAAAATAGCGTCACGAGCAGGTCGGCCATGGCCGTTGGGTCCAAATTATATTTCTGATAGCGTTCGTTGGATAAGTCAAACGGCACCTGCATCGCAAGTTCGAGACGATTTAGGGTGCTTTTTCCAGCGAGGGGCGCACACCGGGAATGGGAACTCGACCGTTTTCCAATCGCAAGTCCAAATAGGCCATCATGGCGGATTTTGTCATGGTCATTCAGGTCTTCATACCCTTGCACCAATCCATACAGCCGTTGAGCCACTAAATCTTTTAATGAATGTTGAACATACCGGTCATCCCGTTGGTCCGTAAAACAGGCGGACAATCGTTCACTGACTCCCAACGCTCGGTCTAGGGCTGATACCAAGATTAATCCGCCATCTTGCGTCATCTCCCCGCCCTTAAAATCTGTCACGATGGGGCGACCTTCTAAACGCCCGAATACGTTAGATTTTGGAGTACACTCTGTAGCTAGTGAGGTCATGGTAAAAACTGCCTGGATTCTTTGTGGTTACTGAATTCTCGCAGTTTTTCCGCCTCACGTCCTACTTATTTGTGAGATATTCGGGCTAATCACATCAAGTCCCAGTATTTTCACCCCATTGATAAAGGGAGCATTGGCGTAGACGCTATCCACGGCCAGATATTGAAGGCGTTTGGGCCAGTGAGGCTTATTTTGCTCTAAATGGATTAAATAATAGTCTGTTCGACTCAGCAACGGATACAGGCTTTTTTCATAGGTTTGTTGCCCATGAAAGGCATAGGCATTC
>JAYUJY010000048.1:0-38330 GCA_043764895.1 Synechococcales cyanobacterium
GAAAGATAGATTTGTAGGGGCATGGCACGCCGTGCCCCAAACCCAACAAAGAGGTTCTAAATACCGGGCTTATTTACGCAGCATGATACTAGCCCATCACTCAAAACAAAGCCCCCAGATCACAGACCTCAGGGGCTTCAAATACCAAATTAAAGTTTAAGCCGCCAATAGTTTTTCCAATTCACCCGATCGATCAAGCGCGTGAAGGTCATCACACCCGCCAAGATGTTGATCATTTACGAAAACCTGAGGCATCGACTTTTTGCCTCCCGATCGTTCCGCCGCCATTTTACTCCGACCCGCTTCATCCCCATCCAAACAATATTCAGTGTATTTCACACCCTTCGCGTCCAGCAACCGCTTCGCCTTCACACAAAACGGGCAAGCACTCCAAGTATAAATTTCAACAATCGCAGCCATAAATAAAGCCCATGGGGTAAAAATACAATACGCATCACACACATCCGATCGTACCCCATTTACCTAACTGCAATCACCCGATCGTCCGAGTCATCAACACCGGACACGTCGCATGAGTCCGCACATAATCCGAAAGCGAAGCCCCCAAAAGCCTGTCCAGATCCGGCAAATGCTTCCCAATATTAGGACGACGATCGGGTGACCCAATCAGCAACAGATCCGTCCGAGCCTCTTCCGCAATCCGACAAATCGTCTCCCCCGCATTTCCCATCGCCACGCTTCCCATGCCCACAAAAGCCCGATACTCAATGCCATAGCGCTTCGCCATCGCAATAGCTGGCATCAACACCGCATCCTTCTCAGCAGCCGTCCCAGACACCTCAGCCTTGGCATTCGGATCAACATGCACCAAATTCAGCTTGCTCTCCGGCAAATCTCGCAATAGAAACATTGCCAATTCCAGACTCTTCTGCGACGGATCGGACTGATTCACCGCCACCGTCACCCGCTGAATCGGACGCACATACAAATCGTCCTGCACCACCAGCATTGGACGGGGCGAAAGCTGAAACACATACTGACTAACCGAATTCTCCACAATAGACCGCAGCCGACTTTTCAGCCCTCGCGACCCCATAATAATCAAATCAGTATTCGTCTCTTCCGCCACCTGACAAACCATGTCTTTAGGATCGCCCGATCGCAGCACCATCTGCACCCGTGACGGGTCTAAACGCAACCGATCGATCGCGGCTTGAACCAGTGCCTCACCTTCTTTCCACTTCGCCTCTTGGGCCATAGCACTCACCTGCGGCGGCACCACATGAAGCACCGTCACCGTCGCTCGCTGCATGGATGGAATCGACATTAATGCCTTTAGCATTTCCTCAGAATGTCCTGTACCCGAATCCGCGAGAAGAATTCTTTCCATCATGGCAAACAACCTCGTGCAATGTATAGATGAACAACGGTAACCGAATCAAATTTAAATCAAATTCATTACTGATAAGCAAGACAATGAATTTAGCAACCTTCTTTCACTTTAACGCCCAAATCCTGATATCAACTAACGCTTAACATTAAAGAATCATTTATCCTTCCGTTCTATTGCAACCATCTATTGAGAGATGACAACATGGGTCGTAATATTGACGCAAGACTGGAAAATTAGCTTTACAATTCTTCACGATCGTCCCGCCATTTCTATCCTTACTCTTCGGTGCAACCTATGATCAACTCCAGCGCTCTCATCCCGGCCCACCTCTATTCCTCTCCCCACGATTGGTTTGAATACCCTATCAAAGTCCATCCGCACCACACTGACTACGCGGGCATTGTCTGGCACGGCACCTACCTCACCTGGATGGAAGAAACCCGCGTCGAAGCGCTCAGTTCACTCGGGATAAACTACGCTGATTTAGTGGAATTAGGCTGTGAATTGCCCGTGGTGGATCTTTCGATTCGCTATCACCAAGGATTAAAAATGGGATCCGAGGCGATCGTTCGTGCCCGAATGATGGAAATGAACGGCGTCCGAATTAACTGGGAATACGAAATCCAATCCCTCGATCGAAGCACCACCCACGTCACCGCCACCGTCACCCTCGTCGCCGTCGATCGTGAAAAAGGCAAAATCCTTCGCCAGCTTCCATCTCGGGTAAAAGACGCCCTTACCCGTCGAGGATAAGGCTTTAACGATCGATCACCATCGATCGCACCATCCCAAAGGCCGCCGATCGAAAGGGCTTTGGGACATGAGACAACAGGAGACCTGCCATCGCCTTCTTGGGTGCGTGCGATCGGCCCAATTGCAGTAATGTTCTTCCCCGATCGGTTTCGCCTTGTTCAATTAACCGTAACCCCAATAGCAATTGCGTTTCAGCTAAACGAGATTGACGAATGGATTCAATAGCTTCATCTTCAAATCGATAGGCATCCAGATAGTGGAGCTTGTCGGTAAAATAGGGGATTGCCCGATCGATTCCCTGTTGCTCACTGTGAAACCGATAGCTCATTAACCGTTCTGACAAGTAAGCACCCTGACGATCGGACAACGCGAATCGAACAAGCAAATCATTATCTTCGCAGTTTTGCCAATCTTGACGCATGTAATCGAGATCTTTTAAGACATCCAATCGCCATAGCGTTGCCCCAATTTGTAAACTTTGAATCACAAAAACCTGATGGAGTAAATCCGGTAACAAGCCAGAAGCAAGCTGAGACCGACCCCATTTTACCGAATTCGCATCACTCCAATCCGATCGAATCTCGCCCCCCTCATCCATCACCCAATGGTCCGATCCGACCAGTCCCGCTGTTGGGTTGTTATCTAAAACCTGACTCATCTTCAATAGAAAATCGGGCATCAACCGATCGTCATCATCGAACTTGACAAAGTATTTGCCCGTCGCCGCCGCAAAGCCCGATCGCATATTATTGCTCTTCCCAATATTGACCGCATGACGCACATAGTGAATGCGCGAATCAGCGTACCCCGCCATCAACTCCGGCGTCCCATCCGTCGAACCATCATCACACACCACCAGTTCCCAATCCGAAATCGTCTGTGCCTGCACCGAAGCGATCGCCTCACTCAAAAAATGGGCACGATTATAAGTAGGAATACAAACGCTAATTTTCGGCACGCTAGTTTCTGGCACGCTAATTTCTGACATAACTCTAAACCCATTCACTTTTGCCTAGCATTCCCCACCCCCTGTTCTCAATTCCAAATTCTCACTTCTCAATTCTTCATTCCCCCCCTCCTATGCGTATTTTAATGATTTCCGCCACCTTCCCCTATCCGCCTACTAAAGGCGGCACCCAGGTTCGGACCTTTAATCTATTAAAATACCTTCAGCAAAAGAATCATTCGGTCACGATCGCCACCCTGCGCGACAACACCGTCAGCGACGCCGAAGTTACGGCCCTGCGAAATAGTGTCAGCGAACTAGTCATCTTCGATCGCCCCATGTCCCAAGCCACCCAAGCGACCGGAGTATTAAGCAAACTTCAGCGCAGCCTCGAATTCATCACCACCGGAACACCGTCAGGGGTGCGATCGAGCTATAGTCCTGACCTCCAAGCCTGGATTACCCAAGCCATCCATGATTTCAAATTTGACGCCATCACCTGCGAACATAGCGTCAACGAAATCTACATCGACCCCACCTGGAAACGCACGCTCCCCGTCAGTGTCAACATCCACAGCTCCGTCTATGCCACCTGCAAAAGCCAGCTCGAAACGGGCACTGCCGAAAAACCACTGCGCGATCGACTGAACCTTCCCCTGCTCAAACGCTACGAAAAACGCTTCAGCCAAAAATTTAGCACCCTCATCGTCACGACCCCCGACGACGCCAAGCAGTTCACCACCTTTGCCCCCCAAACTCCCATCACGATCATCCCCAACGGCGTAGACTTCAACGACTTTCCCTACCGCGACGCTAACGCGATCGATCCTGCCGCACCCTCAGATCTGATTTTCATTGGAGCCATGGATAACCTCGCCAACATCGACGCGGCCCGGTTTCTCGCCCACGAGATCTTTCCCCAAGTGCAGAAGCGCTATCCGGCCACCCGTCTACTCCTCGTCGGATCCCGCCCGGTTCCCGATGTCCTCTCTCTCGCCAAACCCGACGAAATCATCGTCACCGGAGCCGTCCCGTCCATGGCGGACTATCTCCATCAGGCCCGAGTCTGCGTGATTCCGATGCGCACTGGATTTGGCATCAAAAACAAAACCCTTGAAGCCATGGCCGCCGGAACGCCTGTCGTCTCTAGCGATCGCGGTCTCGAAGGCTTAGAGGTCTCCACCGGAAACGCGCCTGAAGACGTCCTCGCCCTCCGCGCCAACACCTCCGCCGAATACGTCACCGCAATTTCCACCCTTTTCGATCGCCCCGACCGCCGCCAAACCCTTTCGCGATCGGCCCGTGCGTACATTGAGCGCGATTTCACTTGGGAACAGGCTGGACTGCACTACGAACGAGCCATCTCGGGCCAATCCTAGAATATTGGGCAAAACTATAGATTTCATCAAGAGATCCCACCGATTCCCTTCATAAATGATTCCGATCGGTAAAAACTGGTGCAAACTAGTGACCATCTCGCTCATCCCACGCTTCTCCCATGAAAGCTGATCCTCGCCGTACCGCCTCCAATAACTCGTCGAAAAAAAATCCGCGCACTAACCCGTCGCAACCGTTGGCAACGCCTCCCGGAACGGGAATCGCGCAGCCTAAAAAACCTAAAACGGCTCTAGCAAAGTCTCTTCAAGCAAAAAAGAACAAGGCCCAAGACGATCGCCTCCAAAAAATCAACGCCAAAAAAGATAAAATCAAACAAGCTAACCATCGAAAAGTTCAAGCTCAAGAAGCCAAAGCCAAAAGAGCCAAAGCCTCTCAGCCCAAAGTTCCCCTCAAACAACGACTCACCCAAACCCTTAAAGGCTCCCTCAGTCATCTGCTTCCCCTAGCCGCACTCGTCTCGATCGGAGCCATCATCACAGGCAGCGGCCTTCTCAGCGCCCAGTTTATCCTCGCCCCAAAATCCATCGCTTGGGTCAATGACTATCTCCCCGAAGCCCTGCAAGTGCCCCTTCCCGAGTGGGACCGCCCCCAAACCCTAGGCGACATCAAACAAACTCTCCAAACCGCCGATCGAAAAATAGGCGAAATCATCGAATTTGACAACCGCGATCGCCTGATTCCCATCCTCCAAAGCGTCTACAACTGCGTCGCAAAATGCGATCGAATCAGCGAAATCCGCATCTACCGCCCCGCCAAAGCGAACGGACCCAAGCGCGACCAGCCCAACTACCGTCTGGTGGCCCAGTTAGACGTCGGCGCTGTCCAAGACTGGATCATTTCAGCTTCGTTAGCCCAGAGTGAAAATGGTCCCAGCGAAACCTCTGACGAACCCCTTCCCCTGGAAACCTACGAGGCAATGGACTCCCCCGAAACCAACACAGGCACTTGGTTTAACCTCACCGGAAAACGTCAGCAGGGCGAATACACGGTCACCTATGGCCAGCTCTTTCACTACGACGTCCGCACTGCACAGCTTATCGCCTTGACGTCATGGTCGAGTCCCAACCCCGATCGCCCATTAATGTGGCAACAAATAACTGGAAGCGCCACCCCCGAACTGCTCATCGACCACAGCATCGGACTCGAACCCCATTTCCAAGCCTATCAAGTTGCACTCCAAGGCACTCCCAACCTCTCCCTCATTGCCCTATCCCCCAGCAAAAATACCGACGTCAGCAGCGCCCTAAAACTAGCCAACGTCGGACTCTGGTCCTTAGCTGCCGATCGCCTCAAGCGCCTCAAATCCAACGGTGGCAACTGGAACAGCAGCACCGCCCAAGCCCAGCTCGACCTCATCGCCTACCACGCCAAACTCACCCAAGACCAAGCGCGCCAAAGCTTTAGTAATGCGCATCAGCAAGTCCTCGTCAAACTCATGGATGGCCAGTGGCAGGAGGCGTTAAACGTGTTGGAAAAAGATCCCCTCATGCAGGCGGAGGTGCGGGAAAGCTTCAAAACCGAAACTAGTCGTCTCTGGAAACGCCTATCCGTCGCGATCGAAGACGATCCCAGCAACCCTATTCTTCAAGCTTGGACAGCGATGGTCATGCTCGATCGCGACGGCACCGCCAAAACCAAAATCTGGCTCACCCAACAAGACGGTAGTAGCGCCCGAAGCCGCGCCTTAGCCATACTAGCCCCCGACCTCTTACCCCCTAAACCCAAAATTGAACCCAAGCCAGAACTCAAAGTTGAATCTAAAGTTGAATCCAAAATTGAATCTAACGCTGAAGAGAAACCGATCGTACCCCTCGATCCCGCTGCCGTCCCCAACGCAAAAAAATCGCCCTCAGCCCTCCCGACCTCAAGACCCTACTAAAAAACCCTACAGAGATAATCTCCATAGGGTCAACTATTCAGGATTTTCGTAAATACAACATCCCTTAAACAGGATGCTTCATCCTACTTCCAGTTTTTGGCAACGATTTCAGCAAGATCAACGACTCGTTGGCTATAACCCCACTCATTGTCGTACCAGGCCATGACTTTCACCATGTCGCCGCCCATCGTCATCGTCAAGAATGAATCGATAATCGAAGACTCATTGCTTCCAGCATGATCCGAGGACACCAAAGGCTCTTCACAGAACTTCAGAATGCCTTTCATCGGGCCTTCAGCCGCTGCTTTCAGCACACTGTTGACTTCTTCGGCGATCGTCGCCTTCTCAACGTTAACCACGAGATCCACAATGGATACGTTAGGCGTTGGGACGCGAAGCGAGACGCCATTCAGTTTGCCAGCCATGGGAGGATAAACCAAGGCAACCGCTTTGGCCGCTCCCGTTGACGTCGGCACAATGTTGACTGCTGCCGCACGAGCACGACGCAAATCACGGTGACTCGAATCCAAGATTCGTTGGTCTCCCGTGTAGCTGTGGGTCGTGGTCATGGTGCCCTTAATAATGCCAAAGCTCTGATCCAGAACTTTCACAATGGGAGCCAGACAGTTGGTGGTGCAGCTTGCGTTACTGATGATATTGCAGCGATCGTGATCATAATCACCATCGTTGACGCCCACCACAAACGTACCGTCGTCATTTTTCCCTGGCGCTGTGATCAGAACCTTCTTCGCCCCAGCCTTCATGTGCTTGCCCGCACCCTCGCGAGTGATGAACACACCCGTGGAATCGATCACAAGATCAATTTCCCATTCTTTCCAAGGCAAATTTTCGGGGTTGCGATCGGAGTAGCACTTGATGACATGGCCATTGACTGTGATGGAATTGTCGTCAGCGGTCACTTCCCCGCGAAACCGACCCATCATGGTGTCATAGCGAATCAAGTGTGCATTCGTGCGGGGGTCGGACGTATCATTGAGTCCTACCACCGTGAATCCGCTGTTAGGACGTTCTACCCAACACCGTAAAAAACTACGTCCAATCCGTCCGAAGCCGTTGATCGCGACTCTAATCACAGCGTCTTGCCCTCTGTTAGTAAATACCGTATTGACGCAATCAACTATATCCTAAAAGGATCACATCACTTGCAATCATTCATCGCTACGTAACCATTCATCATTTCTAGGAAGACTGCCGCCTGTCTTAGCGGTCCCATCCTGATATACTGGCGACTTAAGGACTAGTGGCCTGGTAATGCCCCAGATTTCTGAGTTTTTGGCAAGTAAAGCCCCTTTGCCTTGGCTCTCTCTGCGACCTCTCTAGCAAAGAGTCTTTTCTAAGACGCTGCATTGATGGGAGTTGCAGAGAGTAGACCCGGATCAAGCACGAGATTCATCTACAAAGGGAGGTAGTATAGACACAATTTGGACACAATCTAATCTTTCTTTTCTCTAGAAATCAGCAGTTCACTAACTAAGTTATCGATCGATTATGGTCATCATAACCATACTATTCTATACGAGATATTTTATAAAAGCCGTGTCTTAGCTGGGCTAACGGCAAATTTTCGAGAATCGAGAACATCTAAAGCCTGGTCAAAATCCTCCGATCGAACGATTTTGACAGATTCAAATTGCATATATTCAACAAATTATCATTTGTATTCTGAGGCACTTCTACTAATCAAAATCAGGCGTTTAGATGGACAGGCGTTCAACATTATTTTTGGGATTGACTTGAGTCTATTGGAAATTCGTTGTAGATTATGTCCCATCAAAGCAAAGCTTGATATGATTACGCGTGTTACTGGTGTGGTTTTTGGTGTGAGGAATTATAATGCTGAACTCAGTTGATTTCAGCGGCAGACCGTTCCATTTTCTTGGAATAGGCGGCATTGGGATGTCGGCGATCGCCCAAATTTTGGCGCATCGTAATTTACCTGTTTCTGGATCGGATCTGAAGCTGAGTCATATTACAGAACGCCTAGAGGCCATGGGCGTTCGAGTGTTTATCGGTCAGAATGCGGCAAACTTGTCGCATATTTCGACGGCCTCGTTGTCTTCAAATCAGTCTGAAAGCCAGCTTGCAAGCCAGCCTCCAGAGAATTTACTCCCTCAAATTGTCTGCTCAACGGCAATTTCAACCACCAATCCTGAGTATGCAGCAGCGGTTGCTCTAGGATGTCCCATTTTCCATCGATCGGATGTGTTGGCGGGACTGATTGAAGAGTACAAAAGTATCTCTGTCGGGGGAACACACGGGAAAACCACAACCAGTAGCCTAATCGGATGTGTCTTGTTAGAAGCAGGACTGGATCCAACCGTTATTGTCGGGGGAGAAGTAGCCGCTTGGCAAGGAAATGCTCGGGCAGGGAACGGTCCCTATCTGGTCGCCGAGGCGGATGAATCGGACGGGTCGTTGGTCAAGTTCAAGTCTTATGTTGGGATTGTGACGAATATTGAACATGATCACCCCGACCATTACAGCAGCTTGGAACAGGTGATTGAGACCTTTGAAACCTTTGCTAGGAACAGCGAAATCGTCATTGGCTGCATCGATTGTCCCACTGTAGCGGGTCGCATCCGCCCTGCCATCAGCTACAGCCTCAACCGAGAGTCCGGTGCTACCTATGCGGTAGACCAGATTGACTATGGTCCAACTAACACGCGCGCTCGGGTCTGGGAACGAGGCGCATTGCTAGGCGAAGTGGAGGTTTCACTCCTTGGGTCTCACAATCTCAGCAACGCTTTAGCCGCGATCGCAGTCGGACGGCTTCTCGGCGCAGACTTCAAGGATATTAACCGAGCCTTAAGCATCTTTGGCGGGACTAAACGGCGCTTTGAAGTGCGGGGGGAAGCTAATGGCATTCGGTTTATTGATGACTATGCCCACCATCCTAGCGAGCTGAAAGTGACCTTAGCGGCGGCTCGCATTCAGGCAGGCGATCGCGCTTGCCCTAAGCACCGAATCGTTGCGCTCTTTCAGCCTCATCGATATAGCCGAACCCTTGCGTTTTTGCCGGAATTCGCTCAATCCTTTGTGGAAGCAGATGTAGTCGCGATTACGGATATCTACAGTGCTGGGGAACAAAACCCTGGACACATCACGGGACAACAGCTCGTGGATCCGATCTTAGCATACCAATCCAATGTTCATTACTGTCCAACAATGGACGACGTTAAGGTCTTTTGTAAAAACACCTTAGAGCCAGGTGATCTCGTCCTTTTCCTAGGGGCTGGAAACTTAAATCAAATCATTCCGGATGCCATGACGCTTGTTCAGCAGGAGTGAGGAGAGCCGTCTTCTCTATGAGTCTTAAGCAATCCGCTTTGTGAGAAATCATAAGGATGCATTTGTGGAGACTGAATGGGCGTCAACTGCTAGCCTTTATTTCCTTAGGGGAATAGTCAAGACTAGTATCGTTCTTTTAGAGTCTTCTAGCTTACATAGCCTCTCCACGTTTTTCTCCCGTAAACACGTCTATTATCCCTATAAATCGACTGTCAATAACCGTAAAGATTATGACGCTCTCTGAAACTATGCTGTCTACCTCCTGCGCGCTGAGTCTGGTGACTCAAACCCGAAAAGCCGTTTCTGCTATGGCAGCATCCGCCTTCGTCACCCCCATTCATTCTTCTCCCATTCGTTTAGTAGACAGTGACTGTACTCTAAAGCCTAATTTTTCACTTTCGACGCTGACGTCCTTCCAAGTCGGGGGTCCTGCCGAGTGGTTTGTGGCCCCGCGTACGGTGGAGCAACTCCAGTCCTGTGTCGGGTGGGCGACCAAACAGTCCATGCCGATTACGATGCTGGGAGCGGGATCTAACCTATTGATTAGCGATCGAGGCTTGCCCGGTTTGGTGATTGGAACCCGGAAGTTTCGCAAAATTGACTTCGACGAAGCCACTGGACGCGTGACGGTGGGGGCTGGGGAGATGCTTCCGAGCTTGGCCAAGCGCATTGCTCGGCTCGGCTGGCGAGGGTTTGAGTGGGCCGTGGGCATTCCGGGGACCGTAGGTGGATCGGTGGTGATGAATGCTGGGGCGCACCGAGGCTGTATGGCAGACATTCTAGAGAGTGTCGATGTTATGAGTCCCGATGGCCGCATCGAAACCCTGACGCCTGCCCAACTGGCCTATCAGTACCGCACCTCGAACTTGCAAAATAGCGGTCGTTATGTCGTCCAGGCAACTTTTAAGCTAGAAATGGGCCACGATCCGGTGCTTGTGCTGGCTGAAACGAATTCGCACCTCACCAAGCGTCATAGTACGCAGCCCTACGATCGTCCGAGCTGTGGCAGCGTCTTCCGTAATCCGGATGCGTATTCGGCGGGTTGGTTGATTGAGCAGGTGGGGCTGAAGGGCTTCAAAATCGGGGGAGCGCAGGTTGCAGAGCGTCACGCAAATTTTATTTTAAATTGTGGCGGGGCGACGGCGAGTGATATTTTCCGGTTAATTCACCATGTCCAATCGACGGTCAAAAATAACTGGCAGCTTTCGCTAGAGCCTGAAGTGCGGATTTTGGGTGAGTTTCGGGGGGTTTGAAATTCAGTTTTCAAATTCAATGGCATAATATACTCTGCTTACCCCCTATGTGGAAAAAGTTATGGCAAAGGAACAAGGACAAGGCTTTGGCTTCGGCCTCGGCAAGATGAAGGAATTGGCAGAAGCTGTCAAAAAGGCTCAACAGGTTCAAGAAGGGGCTAAGCAACTTCAAGAAGATCTCGAAAACATGGAAATCGAAGGCACCGCTCAAGGCGGCTTGGTGAAGGTCGTAATGAGCGGCAACCAAGAGCCTAAGCGCGTGGAGATTGCTCCCGAAGCGATGGCTGAAGGGGCTGAGATTGTGTCTGACTTGGTTTTTGCTGCAATGAAAGATGCCTATACCAAGTCCACGGATGTCATGCGAGGCAAGATGGAAGAGCTGACAGGGGGATTAAATATTCCTGGGTTTGGCGGAATGTAGTTTGAGGATTTGAACCCTCTCCGGGACGATCGAAGGCTTTCGATCGTCTTTTTACTATGAAATTTAAGTTGTGAGAATCTAAAGTGATCCACACGTCGCGGGGTTGAAAATTTTTGGGATATTTCCAGCGACGAGGGTGAGTTCTCCGGTTTGGGTATTACGATCGAGGGCGGTGGCTTCGATGAGGCGGGGGATGGAAGAGACGGGACTAGGGGGCTGAAGAAGGGTTTGTGAACCGAGTGACGATGATCGCAAGTCATGCCAGACGCGATCGGGGTTCATCTTCTGAAGCGGATTGCGGGGAATTCCACCTCGTCCCGTGACGATAAAACGATTGTTTTGAGCGGCTCCACACCCGGCACTTATTTGACGGCTTGGATCAGTTACAGCGCTGGGGAGACCGATCAATCCTGAACTCGGATCCAGGCTGAGTGTATTGATTTGGACGGTGCCATTCAGACCAAACTCGGAGCTTGCCGTGATGTCATTATTCGGCGTTAGTGTTGGGCGATACTGTAATCCTAGCAATGCATTTGTTGAAATTTGGATGTTGCCGCCCTGACCTCTTACAGCATTGGCGATGATGTCACTGTTTTCAATCCCGACGAGGATCGGGGCGCTGATCTTAATGTTTCCACCTGTTGAAGTACTTGAGGCGGCTGTTGTAATTTTACTTTCGTGTCTTAGGACGATCGCGCCAGTGATATTCAGATCTATGTTTCCTTGACTTCCACCGCCGACGTCTGATTGTAAGGTGCTGCGATTTAGAAATAGCGTGTTTGCATTGATCATTAGGTTTCCAGCATCGCCCGTTCCTAGGCTACTGACGGAGATCACCGATCGATCGTTCAATGTCATTGCGCCTGCATTGATCTTCACAAAGCCTGCGGAAGAATCGCTGGCAGAACTGGCGGAGATTCGGCTGGGAATCTGACCCTCATTCGAGACCCCTGAAAGATTGATTACGCGAGCATTAATTTCAACGCCGCCTGCTGCACCCGTACCTAAGTTTGACGCTGAGAGTTGACCGCCGTTTAGCACGCTTAATCGATCGGTATTAATCACCATCGTTCCGGATTGTCCAGAGGTGCCTGCGGGAACATTTGCCAGCAGGCCACTATAGGCTCCGACTTCATCCACCGTGACGCCATCAATGACAATATCTCGGGCACGAATCGCGAGATTTCCGGCATTGCCTTGGGCCGAGGGATCCACTGATGTCGTGACTCGTCCTCCGTCTGCAATGCGGAGTCGATCGGTCTCAACGGTCAAGTTTCCGCCGTTTCCGGTGCCGCCGCGTTCTAGGTTGGCGTAGAGTCCGCTGGAGAAGGTTCGGGTTAGATTTTCCAGGGGCAGAAAGGTGCGGAAAGAGCCGGAAATATCGATGGAATCTGTGGCTTTAACCGTCAGATCGCCTGCATTGCCCGACGCGAAGGTGAAGGTTCCAATCTGGGCACCTTGACGCAGGATGAGGCGATCAGTGTCCACGGTGAGGTTCCCCGCGTCTCCAAAGCCGATCGTCGCCGACGTGAGAGTCGTGCCATCCATAACGATCGTTGGGGCGGTGACATGGAGATCGCCGCTTCGTCCAGTGGATGCAGGGTCGGTGTAGGTTTGGATGTAGCTAAATTCGCTGCCGTTAGAGTTGAGTCCGGTGAGTTCAAGCGAGTCTGAGGCTTGGACGGTGAATTTGCCGCCATTTTGTGCGCCTAGGGTGACGGATTCGAGGATGGAGTATCCTGTTACTTGAATGCGTCGTCCCACGAGTTGGAAGGTGCCGCCTGCTTCGCCATTGGTACTGTCGTAGGCGCGATCGCCAATAGTGATGTCGCCAAAATTTGTAAGGCCAGAGAATCCCAGTTGCCAATCGGGCGCGATTGTCACCATTCCCGACTGCTGAATGCTAGCAAGGGCGATCGGACCACCTTGGGTGGCGATACTGCCGCCGGACTGGGCCAGATTTCCACCCACCAGGACAAAAGCATTTCCAGGCTGAAGGGTGAGCGCAGATTGATTGATTTCAATCGGTCCCGGCATCGGCCCAAATTGCAGTCCGATCGGGGTATTGATCGTCAACAGTGCGGCGGGAAGAGGGGTTTCACTGCTGGCAAACGTCTCGCCGCTGCTGAATTTGATCCCGCTAGCTGTTGTACCAACAAACGATCCGCCGAGGTTTATCTGAGCATTTGGTCCAAAGATAATCCCGTTTGGATTCATTAAAAATAAACTAACGGGATTACTGGAATTAATACTGCGAATCACACCATCAATGTTAGACAGATTGCTCCCTGTCACCCGACTAAAAATAGTAGAAATCCCCGGCGTATTCACTAAATCAAACGTCGCAGCGCCATTAGTGGGGATTGAGAACTCCCGAAAGCTGTGAAATAAATTTGTTCCGGCTGCGGTGCCATTGGTGATGGTGAAATCATTAACCGATCGATTCACTGTTGTATTCAGCGTGTTATCAGAACTCACGACTTGAGCTGTTGCAGGGCTGACCATCAAACTGGTTATTAAACTGGTCAACCCGATGCCACTGAATAAACTCAGATTGAATTTCGATCGGCCCATGGTAACACCTTATCCCAAATCGTTAAGACCATAGTATGCCTCATACGCCCCAATTTGACTAACGGAGTCCACAGGTCGCAGGGTCGATCGGTTGCGACATTTGCCCTGCGATTAGGGCGATTTCTCCTGTGTGAGGATCTTGAGATAAGGCGGTGGCTTCGATCGCCCGAGGAGATTGAGCCACAGATCTGGGTGACTCGACGGATTGGGCACTGGGAGATGGGGCACTGGGAGATGGGGCACCTAAAGATTGGCGCAGATCAGTCCAGGGACGGCTAAGGATCGATCGGTGAGTGGGATCTCTAGGAATTCCCCCGCGCCCGGTTGAGATAAATCGGCTGCCCTGCTTTCCACCACATCCTGCGGCGATCAAATTGCTGGAATCAACAATATCAGTCGGCAACCCCGCCAAGCTAGAACTGGGGTCAAGACCGATGCCATTGACTTGAACCGTGCCATTAATCCCAAACTCAGAACTAGCGGTGATATCACTCTCTGGCGTGAGCTTCGATCGAAACTTCCCCCCTAAAAGCGCTTGCGTTGAAATGCGGATATTCCCGCCTCTTCCCTCTATTGCGTTTGCCTCAATGTCGCTATTTTCAAGTTGCGTAATCGTATTCGCCTTTAAGGTAATGTCACCCCCAGTTGCCTTCGTTCCAGCATTAGTCCTAATACTGGCTCCACGGCGCATAATCAGCGCGTTAGCATTGACCGTAATGTTTCCCTGACTTCCAGCTTTTACCTCCGCATTGAGACTTCCTTGGTCTTCTAATCGAACCAGATTGGCATTTACCAGTAGGTTCCCGGAATTTCCAGAGCCAGAGTTTCCGACTGAGATCACGCCTCGATCGCGCACAATGAGTTGATTCGCCGTAATACTCAACCGACCCGCAGAAGCAGCCGTACTCGAACTCGTATCGATCGAGGATACGATGCCATAACCAAACTCAACTGTTCGTGCGGGATCCGGAGACACTCCAGCCACTTCGACCAGATTTGATGTAATTGAAAGATCGCCCGAATTCCCGATTCCTAACGTCGAGGCACTAATGAATGCGGAGTCTAGAACCGTGACTCGATCGCTGGTGATTTGGATATTTCCGCCTTTGCCCGTTGCGGTACGACGATTGACGGTGGTGAAAATTCCGCTGGAATAGGCAACGGGATCGATACCGATTACGTCAATTGTTTTGGCTTGGATAACAATGTTTCCCGCATTGCCAACCCCGTAGGCTCCCGTCCGAATCCCCGACCCGTTCAGAACCCTGAGATCTTGAAGTTCTAGCTTAATATCGCCGCCCTTGCCCGTTGCCGTCTCCCGCGAACTCGTCGTAATTCCAGTGATGACATCACTAGATTGTTGCTGACCGTCGAGGTTTAGGCGATTGGCCCGAATTGTGATGTCACCGCCTGCGCCCGATCGGGTGGAACTCCGAATGATTCCCCCTTTAAGTTCAATGGTTTGAGCGTTTAGAGTAATTGCCCCGCCTTTGCCCTGAGATCCTCTTTCAGCCATGGCATACAGCCCGCTTTGCAGCTTGTCATCGTTGTCATACTGTCCGAGGATTTCAATGCGATCGGCGGATACGGTGATATTTCCCCCATTTCCTTGACCGTATGTTGAATCGCGAATGGCCGCTCCATCTAGGATTTGGAGGGTTGGAGTCTGGATGACGATATTCCCGCTTGCTCCTGTGGCACCCCGACTCACATAGGCTCTGATTCGACTAGGAATCGGATTGTAATTCCCATCACTGAGCAATGCTGCCGCATTAGGAGCCACGCCGCTGACCACGAGTTTTTCACTGGCGTATACGGCAATGCCTTGTCCAGCCGTTGCTCCGGTAGTGTCGGACATCAGGGCTGAACCCTCCTTAATCTCCACCCGCCGCCCCTGCACTTGAATCGCACCGCCGCCTGCACCACTCGCATCGACCGTTGCCACATTGTTTAACTGAATATCCTGGAAGGTTTGGACGGCCCCATAATCCAAGCCAAACCCTGAATTTAAAGCTGAACTTACAGGAGCTATTGCAACTTGACTTCCAGTCCCGACACTGCCTAGTTCAAGACGCCCCGCAGGTGCGCGTACAATCCCACCGTCGATCGCTAGATTTCCGCCGACTAAGCCCAAGGTCTGTCCTGTTTTGACGGCTAACCCGAGGACCGATCGCACGGTCATACCCGCCGGAGCTTGCCCAAATTGAAGCCCCGTCGGCACACTAACCGTCAACAATGGCGTGGGGAGTGGGGTTGCTGTACTCGCAAAGGTTTCGCCGTTTTTAAATGAAATGCTGCTGGCGGTTGTGCCGAGAAATGATCCGGTGATATCTAACGATGAATTTGGCCCGAAAACGATTCCAGCAGGATTCATCAAGAATAAACTAACTGGATTTGTAGCATTCATCGATCGAATCACGCCATCAATGTTAGAGCTGATTCCACCTGTAACCCGACTGAAGATGGTTGTGGCATTAGGCGTATTAACCAAATCAAAGATTGCCGCGCCATTGCTGGGAATCGAAAACTCTCGAAAGCTATGAAATAAATGGGTTCCGGCTGCGGTGCCATTCGTAATCGTAAAAGTATTGCCCGATCGATTCACTGTTGTATTCAGCGTGCCATCAGGACTTACCACTTGGGCCATAGCAGGATTGGCCAGTAAAACGCTCAATCCAATGGTGCTGACCCATCTAACATAAGACATCGATCGAGACATTAGAGCAACCTCAAAATCAACAGTACCCTCAAGAGTATTCCCGTAGCCTATCTAGGTTGAAACAGTTCAGGTTAGGATGATCAGGAAACCTTAATCATTAAGATGAGGTCTCTTCAAGTGATACCATCGATCGTTACGAGAACCCGTCAAAGTTGACTTTATTTCCAGCAATTAAGGACTTTAAATCCATGGTGTATCGCTTACTATTTGTATGTCTCGGCAATATCTGTCGATCGCCCTCTGCGGAAAATATTATGAATGCGCTGATCAAAGAACGCGGGTTACACGATCAAATTGAATGCGATTCAGCGGGCACTTCGAGCTATCACATCGGCGCATCTCCCGATCGACGCATGAGCGCAGCGGCTAATCGGAAATTAGGCTTCGCGCTTCAGGGCCGTTCTCGCCAATTTGAAGCGGCGGATCTCGATGCGTTTGATCTGATTTTGGCGATGGACCAAGATAATTATGAACAGATGTGCAGGCTCGATCGTTCGGGCAAACTCCATCCAAAAATTAAGCTCATATGCGACTTCTGCACCGAACATGATTTGAAAGAAGTTCCCGATCCCTATTACGGCGGTGAAGCGGGATTTGATTTTGTGATTGATCTCCTAGTCGATGCTTGCGGCGGATTGCTCGATCGACTAGATCAACGTTGAGCGCTGTTTCTGAAGAAATTGTTGAAAGCGCCGCCCATTCGCCTGAACAACGTTCCACTGGGCGATCGTATGCAGGATGACAAACGCTAAAAAGGTATAAGACAACCAAAAATGTAAGTCTCGCCCCACTTCGACCATTGCTTTACTCTGGGGAAAAATATCCGGCAGGACGAGTCCAAAGAGGCTGACATTGTTGGCCTTGAATGAATTAGATAGCAAAACTCCCGCGATCGGAACCGCCCACATAAACAGATATAACGACGTGTGTAAGATAAACATCTGCCACCATTTTGGGCTGAGTTTAGGCCAGCGTTTACTGTATTTTTTCCACCAAACCTGAATCAGCACAAAAATCCGCCAAGTCAGCAACGCCATACTCAAAACCCCGATCGATTTATGAGCGTCATACATCATTCCCCGAAATGAAACCTCACGGGGCAATTGCGACATAACGGTGCCGCCGATAAACAGGACGAAATACGCCGCCGCCATCCACCAATGCACAGACATCAACCGCTGAAAAGCAGAAGTAAGGCGTGGCTTTGCCTGAGCAACACGTTCGTTCATAGGAAATTTCGATGAGAGATCCTCTCTAAGCTATCGAAGAAATCCTGATTTGACTACCTGCTTTTCTCCGGCCCTCAAGATTCTTCCATTGCAGGACGATATTCTCCGATCGACGCCAGACTATTCAACTGAGCGCGATGGAATAGTGCCTTTTGGGCCACCTCAACATTTAGGTCTTGTCCCAGCCAAGTCTTCATGGCAAGTTGTTGCAGGGCACGACCATAGGAAAACGTAAGAACCCAAGGAATCTCATGGCCGAATAACTGATTCATCGCATTGAGATGCGCCGTTGCCAGCTCGTCACTTTGTCCGCCCGACAGAAACGCACACCCCGGAACACTTGCTGGAACCCGATCGCGCAAACAGTTGACCGTAGCTTGGGCAACGGCTTCGATGCCAGATTGCTGCGGACAATCGACCCCAGCGATCACCATGCTAGGTTTTAAAATGATCTGATCGAGTTGAACTTGATACAGAGAAAGCTTGTCAAAAACGGCCTTAAGAACAGCGTGATGGACCTCAAGACTTTGGGAAATAGTATGAGACCCCTCCATTAATACTTCCGGCTCAACAATAGGCACCAGTCCGCCTTCCTGACACAAAGCGGCGTAGCGAGCCAGCGCATCCGCATTAGCTTCAATACAGAGCCTTGAAGGAGTCGTTTTGCTAATCCTGATGACAGCTCGCCATTTTGCAAAACGAGCGCCTAGACGATAGTACTCAGTGATACGATCGCGAAGTCCGTCGAGACCTTCTGTAATGCGTTCGTTGAGACTTCCAGCTAAAGGAACGGTCCCTTTATCCAGTTTTATTCCTGGAATGATCCCGGATTTTTGCAGAATGGTTGTAAATAATATGCCTTCCCGATTTGACTGATGAATCGTTTCATCAAACAACACGACCCCACTGATAAAAGCCTCAATTCCTGGAGTCGTGAATAACATTTCACGGTACGCGCAGCGCATCTGAACCGTCTCTAGAATTCCCAGCTTTTGAAACCGCTGATTTTCAGTATTCAAACTTTCATCCGCCGCCAAAATTCCTTTGCCGATCGAAACAAGTGATTGAGCCGTTGCTTTAAGTTCTTCTGTAAATGCCATTACAGTGCTTCCCTAAAATAAAAGTGAGGATTTCATAATGCCTGTTTTAACGAAGCCATATCGATCACAAATCGGTATTTCACGTCATTTTTCACTAGGCGATCGTAAGCTTTATTGACCTCTTGAATAGGGATCAGTTCAATATCAGCGGTGATGTTGTGCTTACCGCAAAAATCCAGCATCTCCTGCGTTTCTTTAATCCCGCCAATCAACGATCCACTGAAACTTCGCCGACCATAAATCAAACTACTCACCTGAACAGAAAGCGGATCAGCAGGGACACCCACTTGAGTCAGGTTGCCATCACGCCTTAAGAGAACAAAGTATGCATTGATATCATGCTGCGCTGACACCGTATCTAGAATGAAATGGAAGCTGTTGAGGTGCTTTTTCATCTCATCTGGATTTTTAGAATTAACTACCTCATCTGCGCCAAGTCTGAGTGCATCTTCGACTTTGTTAGACGACGTTGTGAAAACCACAACCTTTGCGCCCATGGCCTTCGCTAATTTCACCCCCATGTGTCCGAGTCCACCGAGTCCAACGATTCCTACTTTCTGACCTTCACTCACTTGGTGATGCCGCAGGGGTGAGTAGGTCGTAATTCCAGCACACAGCAGGGGTGCGGCGGCAGCAATATCTAAGTTCTCCGGAACGTGCAGCACAAAGGCTTCATCCACCACAATACTCTCAGAGTATCCGCCGAAGGTCATGCCGCCGAGCTTTTGATCAGGAGAGTTGAAGGTCCAAGTGGTCGTGTCACAGAATTGTTCGAGATCTTCTTCACAGCTTGCGCAAGTGCGGCAAGAATCGACCATACAGCCAACTCCAACCACCTCATCGACCTTAAACTTCTGAACGTGAGGTCCAGTTTTAATGACGCGTCCAATGATTTCGTGACCGGGAACACAGGGGTAGGTCGTACCTTTCCACTCGTTACGAACGGTATGCAAATCTGAATGACAGACGCCGCAATAAAGAATTTCAATTTGGACATCATGCTGACCCACATCTCGACGTTGAATATTAAACGAGGAGAGTGGGGTTGTCGCATTTTGTGCCGCGTAGGCATTCGTTTTCATCAGTTATTTCCTGGTTTTATTTCCTCGTTTTATAAAGGAATCAATTTGCCTGTAACTTAATCAATGTCTTTGTTCCAGAAGCATCAGTAACACAAATCACTACGATTTGTCCCAATGCATCTTGTCCGGTTGAAATCTCAGTGGGTGCATCGATCGTATGGGCATAGGTGACTTGATGTTTGCCCACTTCAATAACCAAATCATTTCCCTTACCGGGCCGATCGTAAACCATCGCCATCAGCGGTGCATTCTGAATGAGTTCTTCATCCCCTAGTTCAACATTAATGCTTTCGATCGAAATATGTCGTCCACGATTTCCATCAGAAAACTGGTCAAAATACTCGCCCCACCCTTCATTCGGCAAGGTTTTAGTAACGTCAATTTTGGTCGTCATGTCAGGTTCCTCCTAAAATTATAAATTTAATCTAGTCCAGGAAACAGGGATAAATTAACAATGGAGGTCTTGCTTAAAGTTCATTAGTAAAAACTTCCACATTGCTGATAATCGCATAAGTAACCTAATAGTCTCTCTATCTTTTGACACTGTTACTTTTGACGGTGTTAGTTAGTAAGTTATAATGGACTCTATCTATAGAATTCACCCTAAAAATCACCATGCCATTCTTTCGCCAATACATCGCACCCCTCATCGTCGTCCTCCTCTTTGGCCTCGCGCTAGTCGCCACCAGCGCCCGCATCTTCTTGCCTAACGAAATGGCTGCACCCGCTCCGATCGAAGACATAAAACCTACGACTCAACAGGTCTCACTCACCGCCCCGCTCATCTACCCTGGATAAAACTAACCGCACGGCCCTGCGATCGCAGCGAAATGTAGAACGTATGTCCTATATTTTCTTCTCAAAATGTTGTCTGCCGTGCCGATTTTGTGTCCAAAGCAAGCGACAATGACGGGTGAGATCAGCGCCAAATCCTGCTCCCATGGCCCAACTATCCAACCTTTTATTGAAGCTTTCCCGAGAGCTGTTTCCCGATCGCACTGAACGGGACCTGTGCGTTAGCGCACTGATGCATCCTCGGCCTTGCGATACCTATTTGCTGTGGTGTCAGCCGAAGCAGCAAGCGTTTGAATTGCGCGCGGCGTCTGACTGGCAGCCGGAATTTGTCGATCGGCTTGCACCAGGTCAGCAGCCTGAGAAACATCTTCTATTTCAGCAGGGTGCCTACGATTCGGTGGAGTTTACGGCGCTGTTTGTGACGTCGGTGTTGCTGAGTTTGGGCGATCGTCCGGGGTTGGTGTTTGACCTGTGTGCGGGAACGGGCAGCAACAGTGTTTTTGCATGGCAACTGCTTCAGCCCAAACTTCTCCTTGCCAATACGCTCATTCGCCAACACCATCGCCCGCTGCTCGGACATTTACGCCGCTGTGGCATTACTCCGGCAGCGATGATGAGCGTTGATTCTGGGGTGCTGGCGGAGGTGATTCCGGCTACAGCAGATCTCGTGATCGTCGATGCCCCATCCAGCGCCCAGTCGGTTCTAGCGCGAGGTCGGCTCAATCCCGGTTGTTTCCATCCCGTCACCATCACCAAATACGCTAAATGTCAGCGTCGTCTCCTGTCCAATGCGGCCCGTCTCGTGGCTCCTCAAGGCTACTTGCTTTACACCACTCGTACGTATTCTCTGGACGAGAATGAACAGGTTTTAGAGTGGTTTCTCGATCGCTTTTCTCAGTTTGTCCCTTGTATAGTCCCGCATCTCAGCCCCTACCAATCTCGTTTTACACCCCGTCCTGCGTACCGACTCTTCCCCCAAAACGACCTTCCCAACGGAGCCTGGGGTCTCGGCGGCTTCACGACGCTGCTCCAAAACACCGACGTCGGACTGGCCCGATCGCTCTCGCCTCAGTTCTTGACCCAACCCCGCATCAGCACGGTCTGATAGGCTTTTAGTCTAGGTTTAGAGATTTACACTTACGGAGAAACTGCCTTGAGCGAAAAAACCCTTAGACCGCCCCTCAAAACGCCTTACGTTGCGGTGGACATGATTATTGAACTGGTCGATCAGCCCGATCGACCGATTATTTTGATAGAGCGTCATTACAAGCCCCTCGGTTGGGCGATTCCGGGGGGCTTTATTGACTACGGCGAGGCGGCGGAGGTGGCAGCTAGACGAGAGGCGATGGAAGAAGTGGGACTCGCTATTGAGCTGGTGGAGCTATTGGGCTTGTACTCGGACCCCACGCGCGACGATCGGCAGCATACCCTTAGTGCCGTCTATATCGCGACGGCGACGGGATTACCGAAGGCGGGAGATGATGCCAAAGCGGCAAAAGTCGTCAACGTCTGGGAGATTCCGACTAATCTGTGTTTTGACCACGATCGGATTTTGCGCGACTATCTCACCCTTCGCCGCTACCACAAACGTCCAGTCTTCAGGACCGATTAAGCGCCCGGATTAGATCTCACGTCAGGTAAGGACCGAGTACAACCGAGTACAATAGTAAAATAGACTTTTAAACCCCATTAGGGAGATGCATTATGTTCAATCTGGGCTGGACGGAAGTCGCTATTGTACTGCTGGTGGCGGTAGTTATTTTTGGGCCGAAGAAATTACCCGAACTCGGTGGTAGCTTTGGCAAGACTATCAAGGGATTTAAAGAAGGAATGTCTTCTAAAAAATCCGACGACGATCGTACGGTTTGATCACACAGTTTGATCGTACGGTTTGCTGGCATGGGTCAACTTCGCGCCGTACCTCTAAGTCGCAAATTCCTTTAAAATCTTTTGAACTATTGCCCTGAATTACTGCCATGCGTTTTGATCTTGTTACGCTTTTCCCCGAATTTTTTACGTCGCCCCTAGCGTGCGGACTCGTTGGCAAAGCGCTCGCCAACGACGTGGCCTCAGTGCAGTTTACGAACCCCCGAGACTTCACCACCGACAAACATCGCAAAGTGGATGATGTGCCCTATGGCGGCGGGGCTGGAATGGTGATGAAAGCAGAACCTATCTTTGCGGCGATCGAATCCTTGCCAATTTTGCCGAAGCGCGAAGTCATCTACTTCACGCCCCAAGGCACGCCCATGACGCATACATTGTTCAAAGAACTACTGACCTATGACCAAATCGTGTTGGTGTGCGGCAATTACGAAGGCGTCGATGAACGGGTGATGACCATTGTGACCCGTGAGATTTCGCTAGGGGACTTTGTGTTGACCTGCGGAGAAATTCCGGCCCTAACGCTAATTAATGGCATCGTTCGTCTCATGCCTGGAACGATCGGCAACGAAGAATCTCATCAGAACGACAGCTTTGAAGATGGCTTGCTAGATTTTCCGCACTACACTAGGCCCCCTGTTTTTCGGGATATGGAAGTGCCTGAAGTGTTGCGATCGGGCAACCATGAAGCGATCGCCAAATGGCGCAGAGATCAACAGCACGAACGCACGCTCAATCGTCGTCCTGATCTCTACAAGCAATGGCAATCAGATTGGTAGTTACGGGTACGGCATGATGGGTTTGGGGCACGGCATAGTGGGTTTCGGGCACGGCATGGCCATGCCCCTCCAATTATGTGAAACTTAGATTCGTAGGGACACAAGCCATGCCCAAAGCTTTAAAGCTTGACGTCAGGCGGCAACAGAACCTTATCGATCACATGGATGATGCCGTTGCTTGCCTCAATATCGACGGCTTTGACCGTGGCTTTATCCACCATGACCGTTCCGGGTTTTAAAATCTTCACCATCACCGAAGATCCTTCAACGGTTTTGACTTTGCCCGACTTCAAGGTGCTCGATTCCACTGCACCCGAAACAACGTGATAGGTCAAGATCTTCACGAGTGTCGCTTTGTTTTTAGGCAGCAGCAACTTATCAAGCACCCCTTTAGGCAATGCCTTAAACGCTTCATCTGTTGGCGCGAAGACGGTAAATGGGCCGGAACCTGAGAGCGTTTCTACGAGATCAGCCGCTTTGACCGCAGCAACCAGAGTGTTGAACGATCCTGCGCCTGAAGCAACATCAACGATCGTATTTGAAACGGGCTTCTCAGCCTCAGGCGTCGGCGTCATTTCCGGATTGAGAGGCTGTGCAGACGGCATGGGTGTCATCGGAGTAGATGGCATGGGCCTTGGCGTCATCGATGGCATGGGCATCGGAGTAGATGGCATGGGCTGCGTAGACGGAACGGGCGTTATGGGCGTCACGGGCGCTGCGGTGGTTTTCACCTCTTTTGCCATTACAGCGGCGGCTGACAGTGCGATCGCGGTGGTCATTAACGCAGTCATCAACAACGGGGAATTTTTTTTCAAAGACGTCATAATTCTCTTAAACAATTTAGGGGACTGATCTGAGATTTACGTAAAAGTACGCAAACTCGCCCAGTATAGCGAAGGATTCCAAAAGTTGGGTTGCCCCTTAGAAACGAGGAGTTTAAAGAAACGAGGATTCAATTTTGCAACACAGGGCGATCCCTTAGCCCTTATACTGAACTTTTCCCATTTTGGACTCCCTAGGACTTTACGCATATGCTTCCGACTGAAGTGCTGCTGGACTCTACCTCTACGATCGATCGCCCAGACAAACCCGAAGAAGCCTGTGGGGTTTTTGGGGTCTTTTCACCGGGCGAAGACGTTGCGAAGTTGGCTTATTTTGGGCTATTTGCACTTCAGCATCGCGGGCAAGAGTCCGCCGGAATCAGCACATTTGAGGCGGACGGAACCGTCCATCTTCATAAGGAAATGGGATTGGTGGCCCAGGTTTTCAACGAAACCGTATTGAATAAACTGCCCGGTTCGATGGCCGTCGGTCATACGCGCTACTCCACCACCGGAACCAGCCGAGTTGTTAATGCCCAGCCCGTCCTAGTCGAGACCCAAAAAGGATCGCTCGCCCTAGCCCACAACGGCAACTTGGTTAATACCGCCCAGCTCCATGCCGAACTGACCGCCCGCAATCACACCCTGCACAGCACCACCGACTCCGAAATGGTGGCTGTGGCGATCGCTGAAGCGGTGGATGAGGGGCAAGATTGGCAATCGGCCATTGTGACGGCCTGCAATCGGGCGATCGGTGCGTTTAGTTTTGTCATCGGAACCCCGGAAGCGCTGTTTGGAACGCGGGATTCGAGTGGAGTGCGTCCGTTGGTGATTGGGATTTTGCCCCGTGAATCGAATCTTGAACCGATGCGCTATGTGTTGGCATCTGAGACCTGCGCCTTGGATATCATTGGAGCGACGTATGTGCGCGAAGTCGAGCCGGGAGAATTGGTTCGGATTACCGCTGAAGGCATTACATCCATGCGCTGGACTGATAGGCTCGATCGAAAGCTGTGCATTTTTGAGATGATCTACTTCGCGCGCCCCGACAGCGTGATGAATGACGAAAGTCTCTACAGCTATCGGATGCGCATCGGTCGTCAACTGGCGAAAGAATCTTTTGTGGATGCGGATATTGTGATTGCGGTTCCGGATTCGGGTGTTCCAGCGGCGATCGGATTTTCCCAGGCGTCTGGGATTCCCTATGCAGAAGGATTGATCAAAAATCGCTACGTCGGACGCACCTTTATTCAGCCCACCCAATCCATGCGGGAAGCGGGAATTCGGATGAAACTGAACCCGCTAAAGGATGTGTTATTTGGCAAGCGCGTCATTATTGTCGATGACTCCATTGTGCGGGGGACCACAAGCCGTAAGATTGTCAAAGCGCTGCGTGACGTGGGCGTAACGGAAGTCCATATGCGGATTTCATCGCCGCCTGTGACCCATCCGTGCTTCTATGGCATTGATACGGATAGTCAAGATCAGCTCATTGCTGCAACGAAATCCGTCGAAGAAATCGCGAAACAAATCGGGGTGGATTCTCTGGGGTACTTATCGCTAGAAGGAATGCTAGAGACAACGCAGCAAGAAGTGGGTCATTTCTGTTCAGCCTGTTTTAGCGGTCAATACCCGATCGCCATTCCTGAATCACTGCGACGATCGAAATTGATATTAGAACCTGCGACAGTCTAGTGGGGTTTAGGGCACGGCGAGCCATGCCCCTACAAATCCGGGTTTTAGAGACTGTAGGGGCATGGCCATGCCGTGCCCCAAACCCAACGGGGCTTATATCCAGGGCTGATTTACGCCGCAATACTCTAAGAATCCCTACTTGGGCAGCTTATACTGAGCAGCAATCCGTTTAGCAAACTCGGGGACATGCGCGTCGAGTTTGCTAGCGTAGTTCCGTTTGACAAATAGGTAATTGCGGGTGAAGTGAGAGTCGATCGAAAACCTCGCATACTCCAACCCCTTCGGACCCACCCGTTTAATGACCACGCCCATGGCTTTCGCGACCCACATCGGTAGCGTCATCGCCGCATCGTAAGCGCTAATCCCTTGCTGGACCGCTGCTTGACGATCGCCTTTACTCGTGACGGGTTTGGTGGTGATGGCCTGATTCACCATTTCTAGCATTTCTGCTCCCATTTCATTTCTGACCAATATCCATTGCCACCCAAATTCTGCGCCCATATAGCCCACGACTAGATCGGCGAGTGCGTTGGTGTAATCAAAACAACTCAGGCACGAGGGCGCGAATACATCTTTGAGTTCTTTGGTATTCAATCCAAAGAACGGCACCAATTCCGTTGATCCATCTTCGTATTTGAAATGGACGTTGAAGTCCTGCATGAACTCGTAATAGACCACGGTGCTGGGCGATCGGCTGGTGGTGTCGAGGAATTTTTGTAAGCCTTCTCGGCTGACGTTATCGGTGCAGGGCGTGCCGAGGACATAGAGTTTTTCGAGGCCGATTTTGTCTTGGACGGCGCGGAGGGCTTGGATTTGGCAGCCGACGCCGATGACGAGGAGTTTTTTGAGTCCAGATTTTTCAACAAGATCAAGAATATTTAAATTCGGCGACAGGGTGGGCTTGTTGACTTTGGCGGCGAGGATGGCTTCGCGGGTGGTGGCAATGACGGGAACGGGGGTGAAGCGATCGTCCGGGGAACTTTGGACACACACGACGCCTTCGACTTTGCCGCTCTCTAGCATCTCAATGGCGATCGTACTCACAATTCCGGTCCATTGTGCGCCTTCTATGGGTTCATTTTTGCGCGCTTGCATCATGTCTTGATGGACGCCGAAGTAGAGTTCGTCGGGGTTTTCAAGCTGGCGCGATCGACCGTGGACGAGGGTTTCGAGTTTGTCAAACTGTTGATTCAAAAAAGCGCAAGCCTCTTTGACATAGTGAATATAAGAGGTGTCGCACAATCCGCATTCGCTGCACAGTTCTTTGGCGGGGCGACGGCTGCCGGGAGCAAGGGGTTTGGATTTGGTGTGGGCCTGAGATGAATTCTGTGCGGCGGTCATAGGTGGCGTGGGGCTTGTGCGAGTTTTAGGATTTTACCGTGGTTTGGGGACGGGGAGTATGGGGACAGGCGATCGCACGGATTATCGTCTAACGTAATGGCATGACCCAAACCCATTGCGCCCCACTGACAGAGGCTCCGGATTCGCGTGAAGACGGGATATCCGATCGACTCATTTCTGGAATTCAACCCTAAAGTAATGAGATTAAATCTACCTATTTTCCTCAGAATTTTTTAGACTGGGAAGAGCAAGGCTAAACTTAAGCTAAAGCACTAAAGAAACCAAAGGGAATGAAGCCATGGGATTGTTCGATCGCGTCAGCCGATTAGTCCGTGCCAATGTCAACGACATGGTGAGCAAAGCCGAGGATCCGGAAAAGATCCTAGACCAGGCTGTGATGGACATGCAGGATAACCTTGTCCAAATGAAACAGGCCGTCGCAGGTGCAATAGCGGCCCAACGTCGCACTCAGCAGCAATATGAGAACAACCTTAAGGAGTCTGAGACCTGGACTGCCCGCGCCCAACTCGCCCTTCAAAAAGGGGACGAAAACCTAGCCCGCGAAGCCTTAACGCGCAAAAAAAGCTTCAGCGACTCCGCCACCACGCTCAAGCAACAACTTGACGGTCAAAGCGGACAGGTCGATACCCTGAAGCGAGGTCTAATGGGTTTGGAGAGCAAAATCTCTGAAGCCAAAACGAAAAAAGAAATGCTCAAGGCTCGTTCCGCCGCCGCCAAAGCCAACGAACAGCTCCAGTCCGCCGTCAACAGCAATAGCACCGGAAGCGCCATGGCTGCCTTTGAGCGCATGGAAGACAAGGTGCTGATGCAGGAAGCCAAGTCTCAGGCCGCTGCTGAAATCGCCGGGAGCAACCTCGAAGCGCAGTTTGCCGCATTGAGCAGCAGTGATGTAGATGATGAACTTGCGGCCATGAAACTCAGCCTCAGCCCCGCCGCTGCTAGTAAAGCAGCCATCGCACCCGGAGCCACCACCGCCACTGCCCCACCGCCAAACTCCGCCGAAATGGACGCGGAACTCGAAGCCCTTAAAAAGCAAATGGATAACCTAGGTTAACTTTAAGTAGTAATGGGCAACGACGAGAGACCCGTAAGGCTATAGAACCCAATTTTAGGGTTTGGAGCCTTACGGGTAACGGGCTAGAGTCTCGTACGGTATCATAAAAACATCGATTGTTAATTTATGTGAACGCCTTGACCGCAACTTTTGACCGTGCAAAACCCGCTCTCACCTCTTGGAATACCTTAGATTTAGTATGGGAAGGCACTGAAGCGGAAGTCCAACGTGGGCTACTACCTTCTCAGCTTTCGCCCGCTTGGCAGATGATGTTGCTGGGGGACGGTTCTCCAACGCGCTATCTTCAGCTTATTACTGGGCATCCGACCGAAATTGATCTCATCGATATGTCACCCGTGGGCCATGAGTCCGATCGCGCCCCCGCCCAAATCCTCCAAGTTCCCGGTCCTCGCGTCCGTCGTCAAGTTTGGTTGACGAATGGCGGTACTCGGACGGCCTACGCAACCTCTTGGTGGGAGCAAAGCCATGTGGATGAGTATTTAGAAAACCGATCGCTGCCGATTTGGGCGAGTCTGGCAAAACTGCGAACTGAACTGTATCGCGACGTCCGAGGCATTTATTATGGCCATTCGGAGGCGATCGCGGCGGGTTTTGGTCATCCTGGACCGTTTTGGGGACGCCACTATTTGTTTTGGCATCATGGACAACCGTTAACGATGATTTATGAAGTCTTTTCGCCTGGGCTGGAGACTTACATTGGCCGATCGAAGACTCCGATTAATCAGGGTTAAATCCCTAATCCTCACTCCACGGACCCGGATCGCCCACTTCATCCGTCCGGGTCTCCACATCCGACGATCGCCCAGAAATGAGCGCAATCGCAATGGCATCCACGACCCGCGCCACGGGGATAATCTCTAGGTTTGGACTGGTGTAGGTGCAGCCTTTGGGGACGATCGCACGTTTGAACCCCAGCTTTTCGGCTTCCTTTAAGCGCAACTCCATCTGCGACACCGATCGAACCTGTCCCCCCAATCCCACTTCCCCAATGAGCACCGTCTGCGGATCCACCGTCCGATCGCGAAAACTTGCCGCCACGGCGATCGCTACTCCGAGGTCCGCTGCGGGTTCACTCACGCTCAATCCGCCGGATGACGCCACGTACGCATCTAGTTTTGAGAGCGGAATCCCGACTCGTTTTTCTAAGACCGCTAAGATTTGGAGCAGTCGGTTGTACTCAATGCCCGTGGTAGACCTGCGGGGCGATGAATAGCTTGTGGGACTGACCAACGCTTGCAATTCCACTACGATCGGTCGGGTGCCTTCGCAGGCCACAATGGTCGCGGTCCCAGACGAGGGTTCTTCCCGGTTCCCGAGAAAGAGTTCCGACGGGTTGAGAATTTCCTCTAGCCCTTGATCCACCATTTCAAACACGCCAACTTCATGGGTGGCCCCAAATCGATTCTTCGTCGATCGCAACAATCGGTGACTGGCAAAGCGATCGCCCTCGAAGTACAGAACCGTATCAACCAAATGTTCGAGCACTTTCGGCCCTGCGATCGCGCCTTCCTTGGTGACGTGGCCGACGATAAAGAGCGAAATATTAAGCTGCTTGGCCAGACGCATCAGCATCGAGGTGCATTCGCGAACTTGGGCCACCGACCCAGGAGCTGAGGTCAGTGCCGCGTAGTACAGCGCCTGGATACTATCAATCACCGCCACTCTAGGCCGCAGGGTTTCCAGCTCGGTCAAAATAGTATCGAGATCGATTTCAGGAAGGAGATACAAGTTTTGAGCCGCTGCACTTGGAAGCCCTAAGTCAGCTTCAGCAGGCGATACTTTAGTTTTTAGCGCAACGCTTGATTCAGCTTTCGGCGCGGCTTTCGTTTTTTTTGCTTTACTACGGGTGCTGACGGCAGAGGTTGCGGTGTCCCCATCTTCTGACGAATTTGAGGTCCGATCGGCGGTCACTAAGTCTCCAGCTAAGTCTCCAGCTAAGTCGTCAACAGAATCATCAAAAGCCTCTGCCGCATCATCCGACGTCCGAGTCTTACCGATGCCTAGCCGTTGCGCCCTGAGCTTAACCTGCTGCCCCGATTCCTCCGCACAGACGTAGAGCGTCCGATGCTCAAGCGCCAATCGATTCGCCGTTTGGAGCAGCAGTGTGGATTTGCCAATGCCGGGATCGCCGCCAATTAGTACCAGCGATCCCGGCACAATCCCGCCGCCCAACACCCGATCGAGTTCCAAATACCCCGAAGATAACCGAGCATAGGTTGGATCCTCAATCTGATCCAATCGCAACGACGACATCGCTCGGGCTTCCCGCACATCCCCCGCACGACTCTGCGTCAATTTCATGAGCGGATTTTGGCTAAGACGATTGGCCCCAGCGGCGGGGATGGGAGCCTGCTCTTCTAGAGAGTTCCAAGCGTGACAGGACGGACAACGCCCAAAAAACTGGGGGAATTCAGATCCACAATCGTTGCAGACAAAGCGCGATCGAATTTTGGCCATCGGTGCTGTTTTCTATTCCGTAAATGTAGCGTTTTATGAGAATTCTTTAGAAAATAGACAATTCATGCATCTAGCTAAAGCGTAAATTAAGTTAATAAATAAGCGATTTGATTTATCATTATGAACGATACGACATAAAAATTACTAGAGTTCTCCCGGTCCTGCGGTTCCGGTCTTAGCAAAGGTTTAAGGAGCGTTATCCAAGTTGGAAATTCACAAAGAGAAGATTCTGGTTGTCGATGATGAAGCGAGCATTCGACGCATTTTAGAAACCCGTCTTTCCATGATTGGATATGATGTCGTGACCGCTGCCGACGGGGAAGAAGCGCTCGAAATATTCCGCAACTCTGAGCCGGATCTTGTGGTCTTGGATGTGATGATGCCAAAGCTAGATGGCTATGGCGTATGTCAAGAGCTGCGCAAGGAATCGGATGTGCCGATCATTATGCTAACGGCGTTGGGCGACGTGGCCGATCGCATCACGGGATTAGAACTTGGCGCAGATGATTATGTCGTCAAGCCCTTCTCGCCGAAAGAACTCGAAGCTCGGATTCGATCGGTGTTGCGCCGGGTGGATAAGATTTCGGCCTCTGGAATTCCCAGTTCGGGCGTCATTCAGGTCAACAGCATCCGCATTGATACCAACAAGCGTCAAGTTTATAAGGGCGATGAGCGGATTCGGCTGACAGGTATGGAATTTAGCCTGCTCGAACTCTTGGTGAGTCGATCGGGTGAACCGTTTTCACGGGCTGAGATTCTTCAGGAAGTGTGGGGTTACACGCCTGAGCGTCATGTGGATACGCGGGTGGTGGACGTTCATATTTCTCGGTTGCGGGCTAAGCTCGAAGAAGATCCGAGCAATCCTGAACTGATCTTGACCGCAAGAGGAACCGGATATTTGTTTCAACGGATTCTAGACCCGAATGAAATCGAGTAGTTTTGTGCGGGTGCTTGAGGAATTTATAGGATCCCTTGCAAGATTTTATAAATTCCCATAGATAGTCCGATCGAAGCAGGAATCGTCGCTACCCACGTCAGGGCAATCGATCGAAAATTTCCCCACTGAACCGACTCTCGGCCCTTCACTAGACCAATGCCAACGACGGCACCGACTAAAGCATGAGACGTCGAAACGGGTAGACCAAAATTGGAGGCGATCAGCACAGCGATCGCGGTAGCTAGTTCCGCACAAAAGCCTCCCTTCGGCTGAAGCGCAATAATCCCTTCCCCCACGGTTTCAATCACCTTTTTTCCCCACACCGCCAACCCGCCCACGATGCCCACCCCGCCTAGCGCCAACACCCACACCGGAATCGGCACGGAATCCGTTGGGATTTGATGGGTTTGCAGCACCGAGACAATGGCTGCAAAGGGCGCTATTGCATTTCCCACATCATTAGAACCGTGAGCAAACGCCACTCCGCAGGCGCTAATCACCTGCAACTTGGCAAACGGGGCTTCATCGTCTATTTTCAATGCCAACACGAGTTGATACAGCATGGCTGCGATCGTTGCCGTCACCAAGGGCGTCACCACCCAAGTCAAGGAAATCACCCCCAAACTCTGCCACCGAACCGCATTCATCCCCAAGCTCACCGCCCCAAATCCAGCGATCGCCCCAACCGTTGCGTGGGACGACGAGACCGGAAGCCCCCAAATGGTCGCCACATTCATCCAAATCCCAGCAGACAGCAACACCGCCATCATCCCTAGGACAAACTGATCTGGACTCTCCGTGTAGAGATTAAGATCCAGAATCCCCGTGGCCAGCTTTTGTGAGACCCCTTGCCCAAAAATCAGCGCACCGGAAAACTCCATCACTGCGGCAATAATTAACGCCTGCGTGAGGGTAATCGCCTTCGATCCCACAGACGTCCCCATAGAATTGGCCACATCATTGGCCCCCAAGTTCCACGCCAAATAAAATGCCAAAAACCCAGCCACAATCAGCATCTAGTTTACGCGGACCTGTTCTGGCCACTGAGTCAAGTCTTCTGGGGAAATGAAGTCAACCATCACATCCCCTAACGCCTCAATTTGTTTGAGGGATAACTCGTTCAGCCGTGAGATAAGAGAAGGCGAGAGATTTCCCAATTGCCTTGACAAAATGCGAACGGCCATCTGGCGCTCACCTCGGGCTTCACCTCGGGCTTCACCTTGAGCCTCACCCGCTTGAAAAATCTCTTGGTAAATAACAGATTCGCGCATAATTCCCTCACTGAAGAGACGACGGACCACTTCTTTATCGTACTTCAACCCGGCTATAGGCCACACAGCGCGATACTTACACAAATTATCAAATGCCATACCCGATCGCCTTCTATACTATACGTGAACTCTATACGTGAATTTGGCCTAGAATCATTCTTAAGCGATCGTAATCATCTTTCAGCAACAAATTCAGCGTTCTTCCCGCCTGCACGAGCCAAGTGCGATCGGCCTTGCGCAATCGATAGATTTCCCGAATGGTTGCCGCCGCCAATGCTTCCACCGGAGCGCCCGCCACCTGCAACAGCGTCCGCAAAAAATCCATCGACTCCGTAAACTCAATCACCTCATCGGTCGTACAAAAATGGACGCCTTGGTGAATTTGCGGGGGGCGCGGCGGAAGGTGCTGGAAAATTCGGTTGTAGGATTTCTTGTCCGGTAGCTCATAGCCAACGATCGCCGATCGAAATTCGGTCTTCAACATGGCAAAAATCTGCGGCTGCTGTTCGCGCAAGTCTTCTAGGGACATGCCCAAGGCCCGCGCCCGATGTACAGAATCGATCGGAGCCGTCGTCGCATGATAAACCACCGCATAAATGGTGTTGTCCGATTCTTCATCCTTCGATCGGACCCAACTGCCAAACGGCGGCATCACCGGAAAACCCAAGTCCTCCGGTTCTAGACACTGCGCCAAAAATTCCGTCGTCGAAGTCTCGACTACCTCGGCAAAATGAGGCGACGATCGAATAGAGGTTTCAAAACCGGAGAGGGGAAGCCGCATGGGATTAGAAAATCTATAAGTCTAGTGATCGTTCATCTACTTCGCTTTCTTGGCGGCGCTCAAATCAACGCTTTCAAGTTCAGACATGCGGAACGTCACGAGCTTATCCCAATTCCCGCCTTCAAATAGCACCGCCACTTTACCGTCGGTGACTCGCTGAACTAAGCCTTGGAATCCGTAGTAAGTCTCATCCATGTTGGTTACACGAACCACTGAGCCTGGAAAAATCATAGGTAAAACCAGAACGAACGATCGAATTATTATCTTATATTATCAGCATTACCTATCACCTGCGTTCAACGCCTTACATTTGCGCTAGATAGGCTTCATAACCGAGGCGATCGAGCTTGGTTTGTTTTTCGGTCACCATGGTTTTTAGGTTTGCCTGATAGTCTTGCATTTTTTGAAGCATCGTCTCGTCATGGCTACCCAAAATCCGAATGGCTAGAAGTCCAGCATTTTGGGCATTGCCGATGGCCACGGTGGCGACGGGAATTCCACCGGGCATTTGCACGATTGAGTAGAGTGAATCTACGCCTTGGAGGGTTTTGGTTTGGATGGGGACGCCGATGACGGGAAGAGGCGTGAGCGAGGCGACCATGCCGGGAAGATGGGCCGCGCCGCCTGCACCTGCAATGATGACTTGGATGCCGCGCTGGTGTGCCGTTTTGGCATATTCGACCATTCGATCGGGCGTGCGATGGGCGGAGACGATTTCGACTTCGATCGGCACTCCAAACTGGGCACAAACCTTGATCGCCGCTTGCATGGTGGGCAGGTCGGAGTCGCTGCCCATGATAATTCCGATTTTTGGGTTAGGCATAATTGAAGTGAGAATTTAGAATTGTGAATGGCGAATTGAAGACGATTATCCTGTATTTGGGTCTATGTTATATGCCAGAACTCCTGCCAACACGGTTTGAGACGTTGATGACGGCCTCGCACGCTAGGATTGTGAATGCGAGATTGGTGGGGCGATCGGGGTTGTGGGATCTTCGGGTGGATCACGGGCAGGTGGTGAGCGTGACGGAAACGGGAGACTTTGGGCGTGATCTCGCTTTTGTTGGAGAAACTCTGGATGTTGCTGGGGATTGGGTGTCGCGGGGGGGCGTGGATTTGCAGATTAATGGGGCGTTGGGGTTGGCATTTCCGGACTTGACGATCGATGGGCGCGCTGAACTCCGCGCGATCGGCGAATTTCTGTGGGAACAGGGGGTGGATGGCTACTGTCCGACGCTTGTCACCTGTTCCATGCAACACATACATCAGTCGCTCGCCTGTTTGGCTGAATATCCATCCAAGGGACCCGACCAAGCTGAAATTTTGGGCGTTCATCTTGAAGGTCCGTTTCTCAACCCGGAAAAGCGGGGTGCCCATCCGATCGAGTTCATTCAGCCACTGACGATTGAGGGCGTCAAACGGGTGCTCGGTGACTATGCCAGCCTCGTCAAAATCATGACCCTTGCACCGGAAATGGATCCGACTGGGCAGGCTATAGACTACTTACGATCGCTGGGTATCATCGTCAGCCTCGGCCATTCCCAAGCCACTGCTGCTCAAGCCAAGCAGGCGTTTGATCAGGGTGCGACGATGGTGACTCATGCCTTTAATGCGATGCCGGGATTGCATCATCGAGAACCTGGACTGCTCGGACAGGCGATCGTGGACGATCGGGTACGGTGCGGATTCATTGCAGATGGGCAACATGTGACGCCGATCATGTTGGATATATTGCTGCGATCGAGTGGGACTGAAGGACTGTTCTTGGTGAGTGATGCGCTGTCTCCGCTGGGCTTACCCGATGGTGATTATCCCTGGGACCGCCGCACTATTACGGTCAAAAATGGGACCGCTCGCCTTCCGGATGGTACGCTTTCCGGAACCACCCGAAGTCTGTTTTACGGCGCTTTGAATTTGGTCCAGTGGGGACTGTGTGATTTGGAACACGCCATTACCCTCGCTACGATTTCGCCAAGCTATGCGATCGGGGAGCCTGCAAATACTAATCTAATCGGTTCAGCAGCGCGTCTCCTTCGCTGGCCTAATGTTGCCAATTAGTCAACATGCGATATACGAAAAAGGCACGCTCACGCGCACCCGTAGATACTCAGATCAGTTTGTCAAATAAAAGGCTTCCACCTCAATCTAAAGCCACTCCAGCTAAGCTTTCAGCCATCGATCGGGTTCGATGACCGCGAGAAGGACTTGATGTAGAGTGGAAATTCTTTCATATCCCCAGGATATGACAAAAATCAGGCTATGGATAGATGAAACTTGAAAACTTAATCAAAGAATCTATCCCTTAAGACTCGACTAATCTCATCCTAAAGTAAGAAAACAGGTCGAATATCCCGTATTTTTCCGCGTTGGGCTTCATGAAGTTTTGATGAGGTTGGCGTGGGGGGTGCTGTCGTACTACTATTGACGCTGTTACGGACGTTGTTACAGACTGTGTTTGACCTTACCCTCCCCAAAGTAGATTTTATGACGACAGTTGATGCAAAAACCGATCTTCAGCCTGATGAGAAAGCGGTTGTTCGCGAGTATTTCAATGCGACGGGCTTCGATCGCTGGAAGCGGATTTATGGCGAGGGCGATGATGTCAATAAGGTGCAGATGAATATTCGCATTGGTCATCAGCAGACGATTGACACCGTTGTGGGCTGGCTGACGGCGGATGGGAATTTGGGTGATATTCGGATTTGTGATGCGGGCTGTGGGACGGGAAGTTTGAGTATTCCGCTGGTGCGGGCGGGGGCGACGGACATTACGGCAAGCGATATTTCAGAGATGATGGTGGGTGAGGCGAAGGCGTTGGCTGTTGCGGAATTTGGGCCGGATGTTCCGGTGACGTTCAGTGCGCAGGATCTTGAAACGATTACGGGGACGTATCACACGGTGATTTGTTTGGATGTGATGATTCATTATCCGCCGGAAAAGGCAGGTGAAATGACGGCGCATTTAAGTTCGTTGGCGAGCGATCGGTTGATTATTAGTTTTGCGCCGAAGACTTGGTACTATGCGATTTTGAAAAAAGTGGGTGAGTTTTTCCCTGGTCCGAGCAAGGCAACTCGGGCGTATTTGCATCCGGAGGCTTATGTGCTTAAGGTGTTGGAGGCGAACGGGTGGAAATTGGCGCGGAATGAGTTGACGAAAAGACCGTTTTATTTTTCGCGGTTGTTGGAAGTTGTGAAGGCTTAGGGACGAAGGATTTACGGCTGAATGATTTGGGGCTGAACGGTTCGATCGTTCAGCTAACCGTTAAAATAAGGCATAAAAAGATTTTTGCGTTGAACTAGAGTTTGTGTTGTCAGGAATCCCGTTATGATGCCAGAACCCACCCCCGAAAAATCTTCAGAAACGCTAGATTTTCGTACGCTAGCCGATCGGGTTCCTCCTCAAAATCTAGAGGCTGAGGAGGCGATTTTGGGTGGGATTTTGGTCGATCCTGAGGCAATCGGGCGAGTCACGGATATTTTGGAGGGTGAGGCGTTTTATTTGGCGGCGCATCGGATGATCTATGAGGCGGCGTTGGCGTTGCATCAGGATGGAAAGCCTGCGGATCTGATGATGGTGGCGTCGTGGCTGATCGATCGCGGGACGCTGGATAAGGTGGGCGGTCAAAGTCGGCTGGCGGAGTTGTACGATCGGACGCCGAGTGCGGTGAATATCGATTTGTATGCGCAGTTGGTGATGGATAAGTTTCTGCGGCGGCGGTTGATTCGGGCGGGAAATGAGATTACGGGGTTAGGGCATGATACGGCGCAGGAGTTGCCCGAAGTGCTGGATGCGGCAGAACAAAAGGTGTTCAATATCACCCAAGCGCGGCCTCAAGATGGGTTGGTTTCGATGGCTGAGGTGTTGACGCAGACCTACGCGGATATTGAGAGTCGATCGATCGGGCAGACGTTGCCGGGACTGGCCTGTGGTTTTTACGATCTCGATGCCATGACGCAAGGCTTTCAGCGCGGCGATCTAATTATCGTGGCAGGGAGACCGTCCATGGGGAAAACCAGCTATGTTTTGAATGTTGCCCGTAACATTGCATCTTACCATAAGCTTCCCGTTGCCCTTTTTAGTTTAGAAATGTCTCGCCCTCAACTCATGTTGCGTTTGCTTTCTAGTGAAGTTCGCATTGAGAGTAGTCGTCTGCGGGCAGGACGCCTTAATGCTCAAGAGTGGGAACCGTTGGCGCACGAGGTTAGTAAGCTGTCGCAGTTGCCGCTGTATATTGACGATACGCCGAACCTGACTGTGACTGAAATGCGATCGCGCTGTCGTCGTCTTCAGGCCGAGTATGGTGGTGCGTTGGGCTTAGTGGTGATTGACTATCTGCAACTGATGGGCGGAAATAGTGAAAACCGCGTTCAAATGCTCTCGCAAATCACCCGTGGATTGAAAGGTCTTGCGCGTGAATTATCGGTTCCAGTGATTGCTTTGTCGCAGTTGAGTCGGG
>JAYUJY010000049.1:0-7752 GCA_043764895.1 Synechococcales cyanobacterium
TTTTCTCCCATTGAGAATTGTTGGTCCAAGATTAAAGGGATTCTACGAACCATTGGAGCAAGAACGTATGGTGAGTTGCGAATAGCATTAGAAAAATCATTTTTGAGCGTGACTCAGAAGGATTTACTCGGTTGGTTTACGCATTGCTGTTACTGTACAGAAGAAGACTGGCAAACCTTACTGAACGAGGTTTAATCCCCAATTCAAATCGTACCTCATCAGACTGGGAATGGCTATATATGGTTTGGCAGAACCCTGGTTTATGCAGTCTGTTGAAATTACGCGATCGACGTTGGACGAAGAGCATCTATCCTATGCCACCAGCCTCAATAATTTAGCTACATTGTATGAATCCCAAGGACGCTATGGGGAAGCGGAACCGCTCTATCTTAAAGACTTAGAAATCACGCGATCGGCGTTGGGCAAAGACCATCCATCCTATGCCACTAGCCTCAATAATTTGGCCATATTGTATCGTAACCAAGGGCGATATACAGAAGCGGAACTGCTCTATCTTAAAGCTTTAGAAATCGAGCGATCGGCGTTGGGCAAGGAGCATCCATCCTATGCCATTAGCTTCAACAATTTGGCTGGATTGTATTGCAACTCTTTTAAACCCTGGAAATGGTTTAAGGCCGTTCAATTGGCATTCCAATGCCTCAGAATCAATTTGAGAACGTTAGGATGGCGACACCCAACTACTCGCATTGGCATTTTTAATGTGTTTGCCGCATTACTTATCCCAGCAGTCTTAACTGGGTTACTCACTCACGGCTTATTTATTAGTCTCAAGATTCACAGTATTTTGCCTTTGCTGCAATCTATGATGGGCGTACTTGTATTTATTTTGATTAACCGATCGGGAATTGAAGGTCGTCTATGGGCAAAAGGAAAATACAACCTTTCCAAATACAAATCCAGGAAATCTCCAAAAACTCCTCCAAAGCGGTAAATCTAAAGAACCAGCTCTACCGACAACAAGGGCTTCACCTGTGCCGCATCCCGTGCATTATCCAAGAGGACGATCGCCCGTTTTCCCGAATCCACGATCGATAAGCATTCGCTCTTTCCGCTCATCATCAGATCTAACGCTTCGATCGCTGAAACTTCACCTTTCACCGTTTCACCTCGATCGTTAAAATTAAAACTCCGACCTACCGATCATTTCTACGATCGTCACCCTCTCGAATCACCTTCTTATAAAATAATCCAATTCTCCTCTCACAACCCAATCAACGATCGTCCTCATCAAAATGAGCTACGATCGCAGCCACCATAGCCCACCTCTTAAATGATCCCGTAACCCGATCGTCCTCTTCACCCTATATTATAAGAATCCAGTCAGACATTAGCTCCGTCACGAGGCGATTACTAAACTTTCAACTCTCGACAAAACGATCGAACTGCCCGCACCACTGTTAAGTCCGTTCCTGTTTTTCGTAACTCAATCCACTGACTAAGCTGCACCGCACTCACTAGAGAAAACGATCGACTCATGGGTTTTTCTTGATAGGTTCCCATCACCAACCATCGAATCGACACCGTTTCGCGCCGATACACCCACAGTTCTGGAACCTCCATCGCTTCGTAAAGACTCAATTTGCGATCGGACTGGCTTGCAATATCCACTTCCAAGGCCAAATCTGGCGGCAACTCATCCCCCATAACCGAGATCCAACCCTGTCCCGCCTGTGCATTCTGAATATAAAAACAACTATCCGGTTCAATCCCCTGACGGAGTGCAGGACGATTCATGGTCATCGAACCTAAATCATTCAACTCCAATCCCAACTCATCCGCCAACGTCAATACGATCGCTGACAAAACCCGATTAATCGCCTCATGATGTTGACCCGGCATACGAATTTCTAGCGCTCCATTGTCATACATCAGACGCGTAGAACGATGATCTCCGAACTGTTCCAACAGATTGAGATAGCGTTCCCAGGACAGGCCGTTAATCTGAATCGCACTGCCCGGAATCAGTTCTATTTCATTGATGGGTGTGGCGATCGTTGCAGTCATCATAAATAGGCTCCTCCAAAAGCAACCTCAGACATCAGTTTAGTTCCTCTTTACCCTATAATATAAGTCCTAAAATCCCTCCTCCCCGACCAGCCTCATGCAATTCATCGATCAAGCCGAAATTCAAGTCATCGCAGGCGACGGCGGAGAAGGAATGGTGTCCTTCCGGCGTGAAAAATACGTGCCCACAGGCGGACCTAGCGGCGGCAACGGCGGATGGGGCGGAGACGTGATTCTCAAAGCCAACGAAAACCTCCAAACCCTCCTTGACTTCCGCTACCAACGCATCATCAAAGGCGAAGACGGCACCAAAGGCGGGATTAAAGACTGCACCGGACCGTCCGGCAACGATCGCATCATCCTGGTTCCCTGCGGCACCGAAATCTTCGACGCTGACACCGGAGACCTAATCGGCGACCTAATCGACCACGACCAAACCATCCTCATCGTCAAAGGCGGCAAAGGCGGACTCGGCAACGCAGCCTTCCTTACCAACAACAACCGCGCCCCCGAACGATCGCAACCGGGCAAAGAAGGCGAACAGCGCAAACTCCGCCTCGAACTCAAGCTCCTCGCCGAAGTCGGCATCATCGGCCTGCCCAACGCCGGAAAATCGACCCTGATCTCCGCCCTCTCCTCAGCACGGCCCAAAATCGCTGATTACCCCTTCACCACCCTCGTCCCCAACCTCGGCGTCGTCCGCAAACCCTCCGGTGACGGTACCGTCTTCGCCGACATCCCCGGTCTCGTCGAAGGCGCACACATGGGCATCGGACTAGGCCACGATTTCTTGCGTCACGTCGAACGCACTCGCGTCTTGCTGCACCTCGTCGATCTCACCAGCGAAGACCCGATCGGAGCCTACGAAACCATCCAAGCCGAACTCAAAGCCTATCGCCCTGGTCTCGCCGAACGCCCCCAAATCGTTGCCTTCAACAAGCTCGACGCCTTCGATCCTGAAGATCCCATCATCGCTGAACTGCAAGAAAAACTCGAAGCCGCCAGCAACAGCAAAGTCCTACTCATTTCCGCCGTTAGTCGCCTCGGACTCGACGATTTGATGAAAAAAGTGTGGGCCATCCTAGACTTTGCCGATGAAAATGCCCTCGACGAATTTGGCATCCCGCTCCACCTTCGTAAATAGCCGCTTAATCTGTAAAATAGCGGGATGAAAAGCCATCCCCCAAACACGCCCCCGATTCCCCGCGATCGGATTTCCATCTACAACTTCACCGCGCTCTGGGTGTTGTACGTTTTGCTGAGTGCGATCATCCATCTCATCCTCGGAAACACCCATCCCAACTACGTCGGCTACGTCTTCGTCATCTTCCCCATTCACGTTATCTTCAGCCTAGTCTTCTTCCTAGGCTGCCTCAGCGCCGCCCCACGCCGCACTTTCGTCCACTACAGCCCCGCCCAGCTCGGCCAAATTTTCATCGCTCAAGGACTTTTGCTTTTCCTCACCCCAGCCACCTGTGTAAACACAAAGCAAGGCGATCGCTGTAATGCCCTGATTCAGACCCTGACCAGCACAAGCAGCAGCATCCCCGTCGATCGCATTTTAGAAGCCGCCTTCCCGATCGCCCTCATTGTCTACCTACTCATCACCGTCTGGTTCTTCAAAAACACCCACATCAAACGCACCAAACCCCGACCGACAATCTAAACATCCCATCCAATTCCCCCAAAATTGGGGGCTAGGGGACTTATTTTACGGCTGTGCAATGATCAAGGCTGTGCAATCTGCGATCGACCCGATTCTCCTTTATCTTTCGGCTGATCCTTGACATTCGGAGCCACCGCCGCCTGATTAAACGCCTGATAGCCCAGTCTCGAAATCTGCTGAATCAGCTCATTTGCCTTATCCTCATCCTTCGGACGCTTCACTAGCACCGCCGCCACATAGCGCTGTCCTGTCGCCGTATCAATCAATCCCACATCCGCCAGCATGGTCCCTATTGTCCCGGTTTTGTGCGCGATCGTGGCCCCTTCGCCTAGACCTTTTGGCAGCAGCGTGTTGTATTGCACCCGACGCATCATGTCAAAAATCCGATCGCGAGACTTCCCCGACACCAGCTTGACATCGCTCAACTGACTCAACATCTGCGCCATATCCCGCGCACTGGTTGTATTCGTCCCCGCCACATCAGGCAGCGGATTGCGCAACATCGTTCCCGTTAACCCCCAGGACTTAAACCGCTGGTTGAGCGACTCCATTCCGCCTAGCAAATGAATAATCATATTCGTCGCTGTATTGTCGCTGCTGGTGATCATCTCCGTCACCGTTTTGATCGCCGAAAACTTGCTGCCCACGGGCTGATACTGCATTTCACCCGCTTCAGTGGCGATCAACTCCTTCCGCATCGCGATCGGCTGGTCGAGCTGGATTTTGCCCTGATCCACATCCTGAAAAAACGCAATCAAAATCGGGAGCTTAATCGTACTCGCCGCCGCCACCACATCCGAACCCCCAATATCCACATAAGAATGGCTATCCAAATCCACCAACATCACACTGGGAGACAACCCTGCATTTTTGGCCATCAGGGCTTTAATTTGAGTTTTGAGGGGAATCAGTTCTTGAGCCAGACGTAGCGGCACTTCTTCGGCGACTTTCTCCAGCTTAGGTTCTGCCGTCGAATTAGCCCCGGCAGTCAACCGAGCCGTCGGATCCCACACCGCCAGCACCGTTCCCGAAATCACTCCCAGCCCCACCCCCAAAATCAACAACCGCAGCGCATACAAAAAGAAGGTCTCCGGACGGTTCCGGGGGCGCGGAAAATGGATCGGGTTAGTGGGCGGGGTGAAGAGTGCATGATGGCGAGGCGCACGGTCCTGACGTCTCGATCGAAGCTCATCTAAGGTCGGGCGGGCAGGCTTCTTCGGGAAGTTCAGCACCCGATCGGTTTTGCCAGACTGAACCGTTTGGGTCTTTTGATGGGTCGGATTTCGTTTGGCCGATCGAACGCTCGATGCCGGGACAGACGAAGCTTTGCGCGATTTTTGACCGAGAGGCAGAAATCCTAAAAATCCACGTTTCGGCGGCGATGGATCGTGGTGCGATTTTCCAAAGGAAAGGCTTCGCCAACGGGTTCTGGAAAAGGCAGGTTCAGAGGAGCGTCCTTCGGCTCTGCGATCGCTTTGGGCCGAACCAATCACTGGCGCAACAACGGTCCGATTAGACGCACGGCTCCGGGGTTTGCGTCGTCGCCCGAAAAGTAAATTCACCAAACCACCTGATTTTTTCATGCCGATGCCCGTATTGAAAACTGAAGATGCGTTAGAGTCGCGATGGAAACGCACTGGGATTCTATCCTAAAGGACTTTTCTGCAACGGCCAGTTTTTCTGGGCCATTTCTTTAAGGGATTTATTTAAGAATCTTACTCGATCGGTCGATCGGCGGAAGGGGGCTTAACCAAGGCCAGATGCCCCGGCTCTAAGGCCCACCGAGACTGTCGCAAAATACCCAAGAGCATCGTCATTTCGTGGGTTGAGGGCACAGCACGCGCAAGCAGGAGCCGAAATTTTTGCATCCGGCTATCGGCAGTATGGAAATGCAAATACCCGATCGACAAGAGCAATGCCTCTAACCCAAGATAAAACGCCTCTGTCATTTGAAACGGCGCATCTGGTTCGCCATTTGGTTCGGAGCTTTCAGACACCTGTCTCACACCTGGCCAGTCTTGAGTCGCCTGATACAGCTCATAGGCCACGATCCCCACGGATTGCGCCAGGTTTAGAGACGGATAGTCGGGATTGGACGGGATCGTTACCAACCGCTGGGCATACTTCAGTTGCTCATTACTCAACCCATGATCCTCCCGCCCAAAGACAATTGCGCTGATCAACCCCGAGTTAATTTCATCACTTCCTTCGGCTGGAGTTCCACGATCGTGGAACTCCAGCACCCCAGATTCGCCCAATATCCACGGGACCACCGATCGCAAATTCTCCACAGATCTCAGCACACCATCGCGCCCAACCGTTGCCGCCACCCGATGACAGCCCTCCAGCGCCGCTACCAAATCCGGGACCACCCGTGCCGATTCCAACACATCCAACCCATGAACCGCCATCATTCGAGCCTCTTCGCCCAACACCTCGCATTCCGGATTCACAATCACCAGTTGCGTCAACCCCATATTTTTCATCACCCGCGCAATAGAACCCACGTTCCTCGCTCCAGCAGGTTCCACGAGTACAATACGAGTATTCCTCAAATCCACACGCTTTAAATTCACCCGAACCCCCATGCCCCGTCAACGCCAAAAATCTGATCTTCCCACAAAGACCTGCGCAGTCTGCGGACTTCCCTTCACCTGGCGCAAGAAATGGGAGCGCTGCTGGGATGAGGTGAAGTATTGCTCCGATCGATGCCGCAACCGAAAATCCGAGGGTGGAGGATAAGGAACGGCCTATAATTTAGACAGGCGAAAAATTGGGGGTCTCGATCGATGACATTCACCAAAACCAGATTTGCAAGTTTTGAAGCGTACCTGAGCGCGGAGCCGTCCGATTTGCCCGAAGGACGGTGTGAGTATTGGGATGGGGAATTGGTTCCGGTTATCACTGAATCGATCGGCAATGATGACATCGCGAACTACCTTTATCTACTCCTGATTCAGATGGGGATTTATCGCAAGCTTATCAGTCCCGGTAAAGTCGAAGTCGAAGTCATCGGCAAGCCTAAAACCCGATTCCCAGATCTGACGATCTTAGATGATGTTCATCTGACCTTATTGGAGAAACGCGCCACGATTACTCGCAAGATGCCACCGCCTAGGCTAGTCGTCGAAGTTGTTTCCCCCGGTGCTGAATCCGAAGATAACTACAAACGAGATTATCTGGAGAAACGAGACCAATATGCCGCGATCGCCATCCCTGAATATTGGATTGTAGATCCCGATCGCGCTTGGATTATGGTCGGAACACTAATAGCAGGTCAGTACCAATTCGAGACCTTCACGGATAATCAGACGATCGTCTCTCCCACCTTCCCAGAGCTAAAGCTAACAGCAGCGATCGTGTTGAATGCGTAGGCTTACTTTGCGGTATTGAAGCGGAGAAACTTGGGAGCGATCGACGCCATAACCGCAAATCCGAGAGTGACAACTGAGAAAAACCCTATAATTCAAAGGAGTATTCCGAGTAACTACTATGAATGATCGCACCAACGGACAAATGAACAATGTCCTTGACCGGGCAGAACAGATCCTAGCCGAACAATCCCTCCGGATGGATAACGTTACTGCGGCACTCGATCGACTGGCCAATCTCGCTGAACAAATCGGAACCAGCAACAATCGAAGACTCCAACAGCACGATCTTGAACTAGATGACCATAATGAGCGCACCGAAAGGCTAGAGAAAATTGTCCTAGAGCATGACCAACGCCATGAAACGCAGGAAATCAATATTTCTGAGCTGAAGGAGATTCAAGCAGATGTCAAGTCGATGCTGGCGATCCTAATCGGGCGATCGAGTGGAGAGATAACGTAGTTTATTAGTTTACTCTAGTCAAATAGATTGATTCAGTGTCATTCTTAACGCAGAGCTTATTTTCCATACGATTCGATCGCGTGGCTCCATTGAAGCTCGCTCTATGCAATGATTACGTAACAGTATACATATTTCTACTTCCGCAGGTTTTTCTTGCGGCTCCTCTATATGTAGGCTCAACGAACTAGTACTATGCGGCGTAAGTAAGCCCAGTATTGCAAACAATC
>JAYUJY010000050.1:0-7726 GCA_043764895.1 Synechococcales cyanobacterium
TTTTTGGAGCACCCCATGAGAACTGGTTCTAACATTGATGATCAAGGCTTGATGAACGTCTTCGCAGTTGAGCCGAAGATGACCTACGTCGAGGGCGAAAAGTCTCAGTTTGGGTTTAACGTGCATTCCGAAAAGTTAAATGGTCGTTTGGCGATGATTGGATTTGTTTCTGCTATCGCGCTTGAAGCATTGACTGGACACGGCGTCATTGGATTTTTGACTAGCCTCTAGAATTGAGGAGCAGCGATCGTCATTAGATAATTTTGACTCGTTGACTTAAGCATTATTCTCAATAGCGACGATCGAAACCCTTCGATCGTCGCTTTGTTTTGCGGATCTGTTGTAACGGATCTGCAATTTTCAGTGCATATGCGGAATGTGAGGGGAGTAATGGGTAGTTATCCTTGACCCGAGAGGGTGCAACATTGGATGATATGCAGTGCAGCTACCCCGATTTGGACGTCTGTTGATCTTCTCCTCTCACCTCTTTAGTTTGAGGTCATTCTTATGACTCTTTCGTTTCGCCTATTCATGCCCTTTATATTTAAGACGATCGTGGCAACGGCCTTACTGCTTCCGGTTGCGCCGATCGTCCAGTTTCAGTCCTCGGGTATCGTGCTTCAAATTTTAGTTGAGCAGCCTGCGATCGCGGGTCCAAAAACCGAAATGGCACGGCTCAAGAAAACCAGTCAACGGTGGATCGAGGTTAATCTCAGAACGCAGCGGTTGATCGCGTGGGAAGGCAAAACCTGGGTGGATGCCAAAGTGATTTCTAGCGGAAAAGCGGCGACGCCGACGTTGACGGGCGTTTTTGAGATTCAAGACAAGTATCGGACGACAGTAATGCGCGGGGCTGACTATGAGGTGCCGGATGTACCTCATGCCATGTTCTATGACGGTGGGTATGCAATTCATGGTGTCTATTGGCATAATAACTTTGGCACACCCATGAGCCATGGCTGTGTAAATATGTCCGAAAACGCCGCAGCCTGGTTGTTTGGGTGGGCACGGGTGGGCACGCCTGTGGTGATTCATCGATAAGGGCGGAGGCTCTCTACTTGGGTTTAGGGCATGGCCATGCCGTGCCCCAAACCCAATGAAGAAGAGACCCATGAACTCCCTCTAAACCGCGATCGCCCAGGCTTTGGCCCAAGCTAAAATGCCATGAACCTGGGCAATGGTTTTGGCTTCACAGTACAGACGAAGGACGGGTTCAGTCCCACTGAAGCGAACCAAGAGCCAACTTCCGTCGTCTAACCGGAACTTATAGCCATCATCAGTTTGCGTACTCAACACCTTTTGATCCGCGACGGTCTCGATCGGGCTATTACGCAAACTCTTGAGCAACGCATCGCGAACGTCTAGGCTAGCGAGGGGCAGGTCAATGCGATCGTAAGCGGCATCAAACCCGGTTTTTTCTTGAATCGATCGATGCAGATCGCTCAAGTCCATTCTGGTGGTAACGATAATTTCTAACACATACAGTGCGGCGAGTAAGGCATCGCGTTCAGGAATGTGATGGCCATAGCCGATGCCGCCGGATTCTTCACCGCCAAGGAGAGCATGGGTTTCCATCATTCGATCGGCGATGTATTTGTATCCGATCGGGGTTTCAAAGACAGGTAAGCCAAAGAATTGGGCAGTCTTTTCGATTAGACCCGAGCCACTCACGGTTTTCACCACTTCTCCGGTGTACCCTTTCCGCGCTGATAAATGCTCTATTAAGATAGGAATCAGGATTTGGGAGCTTAAGAAATGGCCAGCATTATCCACCGCCGCAATCCGATCGCAATCCCCATCAAAAACGAGTCCAACTTTTACTGCGCTAGTCTGAGTCTCCGGAATCACCCGCAGCAGCTCTGGCAAATACTTCGGCAAGGGTTCCGGCGCGCCTCCACCAAATAGGGGATCCCGGTTTGCATTGAGTTCGGGCACATCCATGCCAAGAATCTGACTCAATCCGGTAGACGCTGCCCCATGCATAACGTCTACAAAAACGCGAATTTTGTCCGCTGCGATCGCCTGTTTTATCGCATCAATGTCTACGAGCTTCCGCAAGCCTTCGCAATAACTTGTCCAGGGATTAAAGGTTGTAAGACTGCCGGGTTTCACATTGGGTTTTGGCGTAGGTGGATTGGCGATCAGGGCTTCGACTTTGGCCGTTACGTCTGACGGAACCGATCCCCCAAAGGCTCCTTTAATTTTGAATCCGGAATAGCCGCCGGGGTTATGGCTAGCCGTAATGACAAACGCACCCAAAGCATTCATCGACTTAGCGGCCCAACTGAAGGTCGGCGTCGGAGCAAAGCATTCGGAAAGCACGACATCAAAGCCGGATGCTTGAATAGTTTGGGCCACGGTCATGGCAAATTCTTCGGACAGGAAGCGTCGATCGAACCCAACGACAATAGTATTGCTGCCTGTCGTGGGACCATAGATTTCTTTGAGCACTTGAGCGGCGAGGGGGGCCACAAAAACGACGCGCTCAAACGTGAAGTCAGCAGCGATCAGTCCGCGCCAACCATCTGTACCAAATTTGATCGGGTTAATTGTTGTGACGCAGTTTGGGGTGTCTGACATATTGAGAAGCTACCTTAGGAAATTCAAATAGAGATTGGATGCGGGATAGGAGATTAGCAAAACGTTTCCATTTTACAACGCAAAATCCACACCTGCTCCTCAAGCTACCGCATTTTCCAGAAACCGCGCATTTGTTCAAGCCGATCGCACATTTACTCTCAGGGTAATCGCATCTTATTGGGTATTGGTGTTCCAAAGCGACCTGCAAGGAGTCAAAATATCCGCGTATTCTGAATTGAGCGGTACTCTTGCTCACACAATTAAAATAAGGGTGACTGGTTTTACCCTAGTCGCCCCGATTCTTAACTGTTAGGTTTAGTGATTACACTCAAAATCCTAAGACTTCATGCCCGCCGATCGAACCGCTTCAGCATCATCCGGATGAATCCCTAGACGCGTTAGGTTAATCCGACCTCGGTTATCGACTTCGCGGATTTTCACCACCACTTCATCGCCAACAGCAACTTCATCTTCCACCGTCTTCACACGGTAGTCTGCCAACTGCGAAATGTGGATCATCCCTTCCTTACCGGGCAAGAACTCCACAAAGGCACCGATCGGAATGGTCCGAGTCACCCGACCGAGGTAGACATCGCCTTCCTTAAGTCGTTTGGTCATACCTTCGATGATCGCCCGAGCACGCAGCGCCTTAGTCCCATCAAGACCCGAGATCGTCACGGTTCCATCATCGTCAATGTCGATTTTGGTTCCGGTTTCTTCAGTAATTGCCTTAATGGTTTTACCGCCCGGTCCAATGATCATCCCGATTTGCTCAGGGGCGATTTTCATCGTCATCAAGCGAGGGGCTGAGGGAGAAAGTTCTCCGCGAGGCTCTTCTATGGCTTCTAGCATTTTGCCTAAAATGTGAAGACGCGCTGGCAGTGCATTATTGACCGCCTCCGCAATCACCGTCATCGGCAACCCCGGAATCTTCATGTCCAGTTGAAGCGCCGTAATCCCATCGCGGGTTCCAGCCACTTTAAAGTCCATGTCACCCAAGAAATCTTCAATTCCCTGAATGTCGGTCAAGATGCGAATCTCTTCGCCTTCTTTAATAAGCCCCATCGCGGCCCCGCCAACGGGCTTCTTCAAGGGCACACCGCCGTCCATCAAGCACAGGGTCGATCCACAGACCGATCCCATTGATGTCGAGCCATTGGACGACAGCACTTCCGACACGATCCGAATCACGTAGGGGAAGTCCACCTTATCGGGCAACACCGGAAGCAGCGCCCGTTCAGCCAAGGCTCCATGACCGATTTCCCGACGACCGGGCGATCGCATGGGTCGCGTTTCACCTACCGAATACGGAGGGAAGTTGTAGTGGTGAAGGTAGCGTTTCTCGCTCTCGGGATGGAGATCGTCCATTTCTTGTGCGTCCCCTGGAGTCCCCAAGGTCAAGACTGACAAAACCTGCGTCAAGCCCCGGTTGAACAAGCCCGATCCATGGACCCGGTTGGGCAACACGCCTACTTGGCAGGAGATTGGACGGATTTCATCGAGTTTTCGACCATCAATCCGCACGCCATCTTCAATGATCTGACTGCGCATCAGCTTCTTGGTAATGGACTTAAACGTCTCTGAAAGAGCCTTACCGTTTGCGCTGACAGCCACTTTAACCAGATTTGCGTCGTCCATCAAGGCAATGTCAGCCACGATCGTCGCTTTCACAGCATCCAGAGCCGCTTCACGAATTTTCTTATCCTTTTCAAAACGCGCAATCACCTCCTTCACCGGAGCCGTCGCTCGTTCTGCCACATAGTTCGCCAAGGTCTGATCCGTGACCGGAGCCGCTTCACGAACGATTTCAATTCCCAGCTCTTTGCACAGTTCTAACTGCGCCGAGATCAGCTCACGAACCGCTTCATAGCCAAAATCGATCGCCTCAATCATGTCCGCTTCAGGCAGCTCGTTTGCCCCCGCTTCCACCATGATCACGCCATCCGGAGAACCCGCAACCACGAGATCCAAATCGCCGTTCTGGATTTCGTCATAGGTTGGGTTGAGAATGAAATCATCCCCGACGAGACCCACCCGAACCGCCGCCATGGGACCGTTAAAGGGAATCTTAGCGAGAAGGGTCGCGATGGACGCCCCGGTCACGGCCAAAACATCCGGCGGAACTCTCTCATCCATCGACATCGTAGTTGCAACGATTTGCAAATCATCCCGCAGCCAACTCGGGAACAATGGACGCATCGGTCGATCGATCAACCGACTGGTCAAAATAGCCTTCTCAGGCGGACGCGATTCCCGACGATGAAAGCTCCCTGGAATGCGACCTGCCGCATACATTCTTTCTTCATAATCGACCGTCAACGGCAGGAAATCTATACCCTGACGAGCCGTGGAGCGCGTGGCTGTCACGAGGACGGAGGTATCACCGGACTCGATTAACACCGAACCACCCGCTTGAGGAGCAAGGAGTCCAATCCGTAGTCGAATCTCCCGTCCGTCGAACGCTATCGACTTCACAACTTCTTCCATGTAGCGCGCTACCTTCTTTTCTCTCTTTTTGTTCTGTCGCAATCCTAACACTTATGTATCCATTCGATACGGACAAACGATATCCACTGACTCCCCCACTGTCCCTCGAATGTCTATCCATAAATCTACATAACCGTAGCGATCTAGTAGCGATCTCAATTCCTACCTAAATATCCAGATCCCCAGACAAAGCACTGGTCGCCTGAACAAAACGACGGTGACTGCTATAAGATAAAGGCGGCTTACAAAAGTCAACATCATCCTTCTTCAAGTTTAAAATTTCCATCTCTAATGACCGACCTCGCCCCTCCGCTTCCCGACAGCCTTCCCCTCGGACTCATGGATGTCGATGCCGTCGAAGACGCGCTACACCGATCGCGAGCCTCTGTTTATCGTTACGCCAACACCGACCTTAATGAATTAAATCTCCCCTACAACCCCAAACGGCTTAACCCCGAACTGCGCTCCCATCACACTGAACCCCTCGTCTTCCATCCCAACGAAGTCGCCCGATTTGCCAAAGATGTTCTAAGAATCAAACAAGTTACCATCGAAGTCCAAAATCGCGCACCGGATCCAGTCCCCGATCTCCTTAGCGCCATCCTGAACGAACTCAAGGACATCCGGCAAATCCTCATCGATCGCCCCTAAGTCATTCCTACGGGCGCTATTCCCAACAATCTCACCAAAATAGACTTGAGTCATCATCAATTGTGTAAACTTTATGGAGAAGTATGTTCTGGTACATCTTTTAGTGAAGCCCGATCGATACAATAGAAATATCGAAAACTTCACAGCTTTTGCACTGTGTTTTGTATTTCGCGGAACCTGTGCCTTGAAGCCATGGCCTAACGACCCAGTTACGCCTCCCCTGTTTTAAACCCTTCCTATTCACTTTTACCCAACGCTTTTATGCAACCTGGCAGTTTATCCCAATCTTCCCCCCGATCAACTTCAGCCAATCTGGCCCGGAGCAGCACGTTCTCAGACTTCTTCGGGACTGTCATTGCACTATTGACTCTCTCATTCCCGATTTTGCTGATCTCCCAGCCGTCCGTTACCTCCACGGCTCCAGCACTCCCTAACCCGATCGTCACCGTCATCACTCCAGTCCAAGACTGAAACCCGAACGCGGCAGGGCGGTTAAACCGATCGATCGCCCTTTGAGACAATAGATTATGATATTGAAGAAACTTTTGTGGCATCCTAGTCGTAATTTTATACTTGGCGTCTCCATTAGTTCTTCAACTTCTACCTTGTTGTCCTGTTTATCTGGAGTAGGTTTATGACATCCTATGCTGCTTCTAACGCCCGAGCAGAAATGGGCGAACTCCGGCGATTAAAGACCCTCCTTCCGCCGGAACTTCAGAGTTGGGTCACGATCGAAGTGGCGACAGCGGTGAATCCGATCCTCATCACCAGTGAAGAAATCGGTCGCGATGAAGTCGAAATTCAAATCGATATGCCCAAGTGGGATCAGCTTGCCCTTGATCAACGAAACCTCCTATTTTGGCATGAAGTTGGACGCGTTCAGGCCGATACTATTCCTCGGGATGGATGGGAAATGGCGGCTCTAGCGATCGGTCTAGGGGGCGCAGTGGGCGAACTTTGGGTTCAAGATGGTCTGCTTTTGCTGTTGGCTGCTGGACTCTCTGGGTTTGCGGGCTGGCGGCTTTACAACAAAAATAATGGCGAAAAAGTGACTCGCGAGGCGATCGAAGCGGATGAACGGGCCATTTCGCTAGCGACTCGATTTGGCTACACATTGCCCAATGCCTACAAAAGTTTGGGGAGTGCCCTCAAAACCCTGGTCGAACAGACGCCCAAGAAGCAAGTCCGTCTGCGCTATGACGCCAGATTGAACGCCTTGAAGAAAAGTGCAGCCAAGGCTAAAGAGCGGATGCAGCAACGAGGCAGCGCGGGCGAGTTTCAGTCGTACTAGCCTAAACCATGACCGAATTATGGATTGAGAGGACCTCATTGTTGGTCCTCTTTTTGCGATCGGTTTTGCCCCAAAATCCTAATGTTTGCCTCTGTTCCGTCCGCCCAACGCAATGTTAGCTGGATCGGTGGAACAACAGACGTTGGCCAGATTAGTCGCGTACAATGGCTAGAATAGCAATGAATTTAGCCATGAGTGTTATTGTATCTGACGAAGTTTTAAACACAACTCGCATGACTGAGATAGAAATGTCTCAAGAAATCGCTGTCATGCTCTTCCAGCGAGAAAAGCTTACCCTTGCTCAAGCCAGCCGATTTGCTGGAATACACCGTGTGGCATTCCAGCATCTACTGGCTAGCCGTCACATCCCAGTCCATTACGGGGTGGAAGATTTTCAACAGGACATTCAAAACCTGCGGGAGATGGGCAGATTGTGATTATGTGGCAGGCGCGACCGAAGTACAAACCTTTGACTGGATTCAAACTCGCACTGTTAGCGATTCCACACTTGTCGAAGCCTTGAGCGCCGAACTTGATATTGGAGAAGCTGAAGCGATCGCTCTAGTAGTCTGCGGTTTAAATAAGCCAGGTATTCAGAATCTCTTCGTTAGGTTTGGGGCACGGCGTGCCATGCCCCTACACATCCGGGTTTCAGAGAATGTAGGGGTTTGGCTCGCCGAACCCTAAACCCAACGAAGAAGCAAGCTAATAGCGACC
>JAYUJY010000051.1:0-37903 GCA_043764895.1 Synechococcales cyanobacterium
CGTGCCATGCCCCTACAAATCTATCTTTCCAGAGACCGTAGGGGCATGGCTTGCTGTGCCCCAAACCCAACGAAGAATAGATCAATAGGTCTGATTATCTGGATTGTTTGCAATACTGGGCTTACTTACGCCGCATAGTACTCGGTTTCCCAATCAAAAAGGGCCGTCCGATCGGATGGCCCTTTTCTTAACTGAAAATCAGTCGCTTAAAGCTAAATCAAACTTAGAATACAACTTGTATTCCTATTTGATGTCAACCTTAGCGCCTGCTTCTTCAAGCTGTTTCTTGATCGCTTCACAATCAGCCTTGGAGACCGCTTGCTTGACGGGGGTCGGAGCTGCTTCAACAAGATCCTTCGCTTCTTTCAGACCCAGACCCGTGATTTCACGGACGATCTTCAGAATTGAGATCTTCTTGTCAGCGGGGTACTCAGTCAAGATCGCATCAAATTCAGTCTTCTCTTCTACGACTTCAGCCGCTGCGCCGCCGCCGCCCATCATCATGACAGGTGCTGCTGCTGCTGCTGAGACGTCAAAGGTTTCTTCGATTCCCTTTTTGAGTTCGACCAATTCAAGTGCGGTCAAAACTTTGATTTTGTCAATAATGTCAAGTACAGCAGACATGGATGTTCTCCTAAGTAGTGTGTAGAGATTTCAAGAATCTCAAAGTTTATAATTCAGACCTATTTCACGCGACTGTTCAAATCAAATTGAAGCACCGCAATGATTAAGCCTCGTTAAGCCACTGGCTCTTCAGCTTTCTTATCTGCCACAGCTTGAACGGCACGAGCAAGCCCGGTTGGGATTTCGTTGACCACTGTTGCAATGCTGGAGACGATGTTGTTGACCGCTCCGGCAATTTGTGCGTAAAGCTGTTCTTTGGAAGGCAGATCTTCGACTTCCTTGAACTGGGCTGCGGTGAGCAGTTTGCCATCCATCACAGCACCAATGACTTCCGTCTTTTTGGTTGCTTTTTGGAATTCTTTATAGGCTTTAACCGCTCCGCCAACATCCTCTTTAACGAGAATGAATGCAGCCGTGTCTTTCAGAAGAGGCTCTAGTGCCGTCCACTTTTCGTTGCCTTCGATCGCCTTTCCCATCAGGGAATTTTTGGAGACCTTACAGATTGCACCTTTGACTCGTAAACGGGTCCGCAAGTCTGTGATCTCACTCACAGTCAAGCCACGATAATTAATCGCAAAGGCCATTGTTGCGGCGTCAAGACTGGTCTTAATGTCTGCAACAAGTAGTTTTTTATCCGCTAGCGTTCTACCCATTCGATATCACCTCCTTACGCGGTTACAGTATTGAAACCTCGGGTATCGAAGCTCCTAGAAATCAGCCCAAAACAAAACCTCGTTGCTTTTGATAGCCACGAGGTTTCCAAATTCAAAACGTACAACTCTTCGTTGAAATGTAGCGCTTCAAACCTCGGTAGGATTTATCAAAAATAGAACCTACTGTCTATGGCTTGTTATTCAATTTGAAGAGGGTCATTCTATAAAATTTCGCCTTCAATTGGACTTGCTGATTTCACGATTTCGTATCGATCGTATTTAACGACCGAATGTAATTAAACCATAGCCTGCGTGAAACCACAAGAAATCTACAATCCTGGTGGTTCGGGTCAGCCCGTTGATTTGCTAGGATAGACATCGTAATCGCTGGACATCTCCCTATGACTCAAGCGTTATCAAATCCGTCTGTCCGACCACCGCTCTTTGACGACAATCTACCGCTTCCGCCCCTTGGACTATGGAGTGATGAGCCGCCCTTGGAAAGTGATTTGCACCGCGAACAAATTGATTCGCTAATTCGCCTGATCCGCTGGCTGTTTCGCCCAGGGTCCGATCGCGCCCGCAATGATGTGTACGTCGCAGGCAACTTGACGGTCTATTACAGTCCTAACCAGAAGAAGTCAGAATTTTTCCGTGGGCCGGATATTTTTGTGGTTTTGGGAACGGACCCTTCGCCCCGGCGGAGTTGGACGGTGTGGCATGAGGGCGGATTGTACCCAAACCTGATTGTTGAGTTGCTTTCCCCCTCCACAGCCGAAGTCGATCGCACCGACAAAAAAGCGCTATATCAATCGGTATGGCGCGTCCCAGAGTATTTTTGGTTTGACCCCGCAAGTCTAGAATTTCAAGGCTTTTCTCTGACTCACGGCATTTATGAACCGATCGTCCCGACGTCTGAAGGCTGGCTATGGAGCCAAGAGTTAGGCGTCTATCTGGGGATTAGCACCGATCGCCGAAGACTGTTCGCATCCAACGGCTTGATGATCCCATTCCCCGAAGAGGATGCCGAGCGACGAGCCGAGCGGGCTGAAGCAAAACTAGTGCGCTGGGCGGAGAAACTACGAGAGATGGGGGTGGACGTCGATCGACTGGAGTAAAAGACTCCTCTAATAGCGAGGCTGGCAATCGGAAAAGCTGAGACACTCGCTATCGAGAAACCCCGCGATCGCCATTTCTAGCACCGCTTCCACAGGATATTCGATCGCTGCCGCCCGTCGCTCAAAAGCGTCCCGAATGGGTTCAGGTAAAGCGGCTAAAATCATCCGAGCCGCAACAGGATTGAGATGCGTTATCTGCTCTGGTTCAATACTGGGTGTCATGACTTCTACCTTATTGGTATGCGGACATTGAATGGGGGCTTGCTCCACCGAAGAATGATGCCTTCTATTTCTGATTTCTTACGATATTTAGTCAAGATCATTTTGCAGACCTAAAGGGGCGTGATCCTAACTTCACCGCCCGGTCTTCCCTCAATTTCTAATTTATAGTTTTCCAATAACCCCATCCCCACCAACGAATCCGTCTCGGCAGCATTGATTTCAACCCGCCTCATCTGTCCGTTCCAAATGATCGAACCGACACACATTTCAAAATAGTGGCGACTTCCGTCAGCAAGAATCACTTCCTGAAAGCCTCTAATTGCAAATCCTAATTCATCGATGACATGTCTCGGGACCGTTAAGTCGCCTGTAAACCCGGTATCAATAATTGCTCGGACACTTTTTAGTTGCTTACCATCTCCAACCAGTGCAATCTGAAGGATGGCCTCGCGATTATCATTCACATATCCTGACATCATTGCGACACAGTGACCTCAGAATGCCCAATTCGATGAACCGCACTACACCCAATTCGGACGAACCAAATTTGAGCAGCGGGATGGTGAGCTAACAGAAGATCAGAGGCACTAATGCTATTTTGACTGACTTCAAAAGCACCCGTTTCGATGTCGATCGCAACAATCTTCCCATGATTGCCATCCTCGACCTGAGATCGAACCTGCGACTGATACAGCTCAGAGCCTCGCCGGACAAACTCATCTTTACTATAACGAAGCTGCGCAACTGCCATAAAATTGACCTCGTTTCAACGTTAGGAACCCATTATAGCCTGGAGCGATCGGCTCTGTGAAGACGCTGAAAACCATAAAGCTTCCCCAAAAACTAAAGCCCCCGATCGATCGTACAAACTGCACAACCAACCAGGGGCTTTAAATCATCATTTAGTCGAAATTAAACTTGACCGATTTTCAGATCGCGAAGCGCGCTAATATCCACTTCGATCGATGGGCCCATCGTAGAAGAAACAAAGATACTGCGCCAGTAGCGACCCTTTGCACCCGATGGGCGATTACGATCGATGCTCTCTTGAAGCGTCTTTAAGTTTGTTAACAGATCTTCTGCCGTGAACGCAGACTTGCCAAACAGGATATGCACAATCCCTGTTTTGTCAGCCTTATACTCCAGCTTACCCGCCTTGAACTCTGCGATCGCCTGACCCAAGTCCATTGCAACGGTTCCGGCCTTCGGTGACGGCATCAATCCACGAGGACCGAGAACCCGACCGAGTTTTGCTACCTGAGGCATCACGTCCGGCGTGGCAATCAGCAGGTCAAAATCCATCCGACCCTTCTGAATTTCGTCGATCAGCTCTTCCGATCCTGCAATGTCCGCACCCGCTGCGATCGCTTCCGCAACCTTCTCACCGCGCGCGATCACCGCAACTCGAATGACCTGACCCGTGCCCTTAGGCAATGCCACGGTCGTCCGCAACTGTTGGTCGTTATATTTGGGGTCGATGCCTAGGCGAATGTGCGCTTCAGCCGATTCCGGAAACTTTGCGGTTGCCGTATCTTTGAGCAACTGTAGCGCCTCAAGCGGCGAATAGGCCCGATCTTCAATCTTCGCGTTTAGTTCGCGCAGACGCTTCGATAATTTCTTAGCCATTGACTTAACTCCTGGGGTAATAACGAGAAATTCTCTTCCCCGAAAAACTGCAAATACTCAAACTCACTCAATCTGCAACCAGCAAACTCAGCTCTTAATCCTTGATGGTGACGCCCATGTTCTTGGCGGTTCCCATGATGATCTTCATCGCACCTTCGATATCTATTGCATTCAGGTCAGGCATCTTAACTTTAGCGATGTCTTCCAACTGAGCACGCGAAATCGAACCCACCATGATTTTATTCGGCTCGCCCGAACCCGATTCGATTCCGGCTGCTTTCGCAATCAGCTTCGATGCAGGAGGCGTCTTGAGAATAAAGGTAAAGCTGCGATCTTCATAAACAGATATTTCAACCGGAACAACCATGCCCGCTTGATCGGCGGTGCGTGCGTTGTATTCCTTACAGAACATCATGATGTTGACACCATGTTGACCCAACGCCGGACCAATAGGAGGTGCCGGATTGGCCTTGCCTGCGTTAATCGCAAGCTTAATCATTGCTACAACTTTCTTTGCCATCGATCGAACTTCTCTCGACTAAATATAAATCCAAACATCGCTACAAAAGTCTATTCGAGCTTCTGTACCTGTGTCACTTCCAACTCCACCGGAGTCTCCCGTCCGAAAATCGAGAGCAATGCCTTCAGTTTGCTGCGTTCAGCGCTCACTTCGACGATTTCTCCCTCAAATTCCTTAAAGGGTCCAGACAGAACTGTAATTTTATCACCAGTTGCGAGATTAAACTTGAGAACAGGTTCTTGTTCTTGCGCACGTCTAAAAATTCGCTCAACCTCAGAGTGCCCCAAAGGCATCGGTTTAACGTGACCGCGACCGCGACCATAGCGCCGTTTTTGTTCCGCCCCGACAAAGTTGATGACGTTCGGCGTATTTTTAACGACCTGCCAAGCATCATCATCCATGATCATCCGAATCAAGACATAACCCGGAAAGACTTTTTCACTGCCTTCTTTGGGCTTCCCATCTTTCTGATGCTTCAGGATCGCCGTCTCCGGAATCTGCACATCCAAAATCTGGTTGGACACATCCAATGTCTGAATCCGTTGCTCCAAATTCATTTTGACCCGATTTTCACAGCCGGATGCAACCTGTACGGCGTACCACCGAGACTGCTTCAGTAAAGCACGACGGGCAAACTCATCCTCGCCAAGAACCTCTAAATCAACCAGGTCACGGGCATCAACCTCATTGGATTCCTCAGATGCGTAAGTCATTACTTAAATACCCACAGCTGTACGGTAGAAAAAATCTGATCTAAAAAATAGACCAAAGTTGCCGATAAAGCCACCATGACGATGACCGCAATAGATTCGCTGACCAACTGCGATCGGCTCGGCCAACTGACCTTCCCGAGTTCATCCTTAGTTTCTTGCGCAAAAACGCTTGGATTGAATGATGGCTTAGATTCAACAACCACTTCATCTTTCTCTGACATCGCCCTAACCTCCGTTCACTATCTCAATGCAATCTCAACACGATTCAATCCATGCCTTCTCAGAAAAGAAAGGTACAGCTCAAACTCCTAATCATCAGGGTAAAAGCCATACCTTTCTTCTATCAATCTAGATAGAGTAATTCAACGCGCCCTGAAGGACTTGAACCCTCGACATCAGGTTTTGGAGACCTGCGTTCTACCAACTGAACTAAGGACGCATGTGATTGAACGACTCTATCATAACCCGGTTTTGTCCTTAGTGTAACAAAGTTTCTCTAAAACAAAGTTTTCAAGACAGAAGTTTCTTCAAGACAAGCGTTTCTTCAAGACAAAACCTGGACTGACGGCACTTTCGCTACGACACCTTTTAAAGTGCGCGATCGAAACGCTGCTTCAAACGAGCAGACTTACCTGTGCGTTCACGGAGATAGAACAGTTTCGCACGTCGCACTTTACCGCGACGCAAAACTGTCACACTTTCAATTCGGGGAGAATGGATCAAGAACACTCGTTCCACACCAACGTTTTGGAACACTCGGCGAACAGTGATGTTCTGAGTAATTCCTGCGCTGCGCTTCGCGATCACAACCCCTTCATAGGGCTGAGTCCGTTCTTTTTCTCCTTCACGAATCTTCACGCCCACTCGGACGGTGTCGCCCACATGGATGACAGGAAGATTACTCTTAATCTGTTCCGCTTCAATAGAGCGAATAAGTGCTTGCGCGTTCATAGGAGAATGTTGAAAACTCACAATTGCTAAATGTAGCGTAGAAAGCCAAAATCGTCTAGAGCAAAGCTAAAATTTGTTGGGGAACGAGGTCGCCGTAGCCAGGATTTGCCAATTCAAGTTACCTTATGTAGAGGTACTGCACCATCGGGTCTATCTGCTAGTCCATCCGTCTTCCTCGGTCCTGAAATGAATATTTTTAGTAATCTTCTCCCCGTGCCTCTTCTTCGTAAGCGCCGCAGTGGACCTATCAAAACGTCTGAAGAGATTGTCATCATGCGACAAGCCTCCCGAATTGTCGCAACGGTTTTGAAGGAAGTGGCTGAATTGGTTGAGCCTGGAATGACCACGGCTGATCTGGATGCCTTTGCAGAGAAGCGGATTCGAGGATTTGGTGCAACGCCGAGCTTTAAGGGCTACCACGGGTTCCCGGCCTCGCTCTGTACGTCGGTGAATCATGAAGTAGTTCACGGCATTCCGAGCCGAAAGAAGATTTTACGCAAGGGGGACGTCCTTAAGGTGGACACGGGCGCTTTTTATCAAGGGTTCCATGGTGACTCTTGTCTGACGATCGCCGTGGGCGGGGAGGTGAGTGCCAAGGCGACGCACCTGATTCGAGTGGCGGAAGGGGCGTTGTACAAGTCCATTGAGCAAGTTCGCGCCGGAGCCTATTTGCTGGATATGGCTAGTGCTGTCCAGAATTATGTGGAGGAAAATGGTTATAGTGTGGTTGAGGAATATACGGGGCACGGCGTGGGGCGCAATCTTCACGAAGAACCGCATGTTTTTAATTTTCGGACCAATGAAATTCCAAATGTTCGTCTGAAGGCTGGGATGACCCTCGCCATTGAGCCGATCGTTAATGCCGGATCCAAGGTGACGCGGATTTTAAGCGATCGGTGGACGGTGGTGACGGTGGACAATGCGTTGTCAGCTCAGTTTGAGCATACGGTTTTGGTCACTGAGACCGGGTGTGAAATCCTGACCGATCGGACGAATTTGCTTTAGGGATCCTCATTGATGCTTCTTTGCGATGTTTAGGCTGCCATGTTCAAAAATGCTTTTGGGTTGACTGACACCCTCTACGACTACATTCTGGCCAACTCTCTTCGGGAACATCCCGCACTGGCCCTTCTTCGGGAAGAGACATCACGTCATAAGCAGGCTCGGATGCAAATTTCTCCAGAGCAGGGTCAACTGATGTCTACCCTCCTTCAATTGATGGGGGCAACCAGAGTCTTGGAAGTCGGTGTGTTTACGGGCTATAGCTCCTTGAGCTTCGCGCTGGCGCTACCAGAGGAGGGGCATCTGGTGGCCTGTGATATCAGTGAGGAGTATACGGCTATTGCACGTCGGCATTGGGAAGCCGCTGGGGTCGCGCACAAGATTGATCTTCGCATTGCCCCGGCCACAGACACCTTGGCTGAACTGATTCAGTCCGGTCAGTCGGAAACCTTCGATCTTGCTTTTATTGATGCGGATAAGGGCAATTACGCTCACTACTATGATCTTGCGTTTCAGCTCATTCGTCCTGGCGGTCTGCTCGTTATTGACAATGTGCTGTGGTCAGGACGAGTGGCTGACGCTCAATCGACGGATAAGATTGTTCAGACCATGCGTCATTTTAATGAGAAAGTTGCCTCGGACGATCGGGTCCAAGTGAGTGTGCTGCCGATTGGCGATGGGTTGACGTTAGCGCTGAAGCGTCGAATGACCTGAGCGTCGAATGACTTAAGGATTGGACGACCTAAGGCAGAGCTGCCGCCGACTTTGCTTGATAATGCCGATCGAGAAACGCTTCAAATTCCGGGGCAAAGACACCATAGCTTCCTGTGCGATCGGTCTGGCTGATTTGCTGAATGACGCGATCGAACGCCACGCGAGTAGCTTGATCCATGGACAAAAAGGTCAGAGGATGCCCCTGGGTTTGAGCGGTGAGGAAGGCGTTTGCTAAAGCCGCTAAGCGATCCTGTTTTAACTGTGTAATCCATATTAAATCGACAATAACGGCCTGACGGGCTGCGATCGCAGATGTCAATGACGAGCAAAAGCTTGCACCTTCAGCGCCTTCTAAACTCTGAGGTTGAAGGATAATCGGACTGGGAGATGGATCGGGATAATCTTCTTCTGTCGATGGAATTTGGGTCATCATAGAAAATCTTGCAGAGGGACACGCATCTTTTAATCCTAGACAGGGAGACGGTTCGACGCCCAGGGTGAGAGGGGCAATTTCATCATTGCTTGATGCCTTGATGGAAAGATGAATTCCGCTAAACTACAGATGCCAATGGACTGGAATCTGACACGTCAACGCTAATTCCTCAAAACCGCTGCTGATTCAATCGGTGATTAGGCCAGGAAATGATGGAGAAAGCCTTGAATTTGGTTGAAATTGATAATTACCTTAATAAGAGATATTCGTTCGCCTCAGAACGATCGAAGATAGGTTAAAGGTCGTTACGCTTGAGTCCCTTCTCACAATGTGATTACAATATCCCAATCCATTAAAATACTGATTTTTATTTCCTCTTCAAAACATCGAGAAAACTTGATTTAACGTGTCAGAAATTTATATTCACACTTGTCCACATCACTTCCCGGCAACCCAGCGTGACTTCTTCTGTTGATTCGTCGGTTTCATCGACTTCTAACTCTAATGAGCTTGATCTAGGCCCAGTTAATCGGCAAATGGTTGTCATCTTAGATTTTGGCTCTCAGTATTCTGAATTGATTGCGCGTCGGATCCGTGAGACGCAAGTTTATTCTGAGGTGCTGTCGTACCGCACGTCGGTGGCACAACTTCGATCGCTCAACCCTAAGGGAATTATTCTTTCAGGCGGACCGAGTTCGGTTTATGACGATCGTGCGCCGTCCTGCGATCCCGGAATCTGGGATCTAGGTATTCCTGTTTTGGGGGTGTGCTATGGAATGCAGTTGATGGTTCAGCAGCTTGGCGGCCAAGTCGAGCGGGCAGAATGCGGAGAATATGGTAAGGCTAATCTTCTGGTTGACGATCCAACGGATCTGCTGACCAATGTAGAGTCTGGATCCATTATGTGGATGAGTCATGGGGATTCGGTGATGGCGATGCCCAAGGGGTTTGAGCTGCTGGCACATACGGATAACACGCCCTGTGCAGCAATCGCAGACCACGATCGCAATTTCTATGGGGTGCAGTTCCATCCGGAGGTGGTCCATTCCCAAGGTGGGCAGGCCTTAATCCGCAATTTTGTGTATCACATCTGCCAGTGTGAACCGACTTGGACAACGGAAGCTTTTGTGGACCAAGCCGTGCGTGAAGTGCAGGCGAAAGTCGGCGATAAAGAAGTTCTGTTGGCGCTTTCCGGTGGGGTAGATTCTTCGACCTTGGCGTTTCTTTTGCATCGGGCGATCGGCGATAAGCTGACGTGTATGTTTATTGATCAAGGGTTCATGAGAAAAGGAGAACCCGAGCGACTGGTCAAGCTGTTCCATGAGCAGTTCCACATTCCAGTGGTGCATGTTCAGGCGCGCGATCGGTTTTTAGGCGTGGTGGCAGGTATTTCAGATCCCGAAGAAAAACGGAAGAAAATCGGCCATGAGTTTATCCGAGTGTTCGAGGAAGAGTCGAAGCGCCTAGGACCATTTGACTATCTGGCACAGGGTACGCTTTATCCGGATGTCATTGAGTCGGCTGACACCAACGCGGATCCTAAAACTGGAGAACGGGTTGCGGTCAAAATCAAGAGTCACCACAACGTCGGCGGATTGCCGAAGGACCTTCAGTTCAAGCTGGTGGAGCCATTGCGAAAACTCTTTAAGGATGAGGTCCGAAAGCTGGGGCAAGTTCTGGGTCTCCCGGATGAAATCGTCAAACGCCAGCCGTTCCCCGGTCCGGGTCTGGCCATCAGAATTCTAGGCGAAGTCACCCGCGAAAAGCTGGATATTTTGCGGGATGCCGATTTTATTGTTCGTCAAGAAGTCAATAAAGCGGGTCTATATAACGAAATCTGGCAGGCGTTTGCGGTGCTACTTCCGGTGAAGAGCGTCGGGGTGATGGGCGATCAACGGACCTATGCTTATCCAATTGTGCTTCGGATGGTGAAGAGTGAAGATGGGATGACGGCGGATTGGGCTAGGGTTCCGTACGATCTGCTGGAGACGATCTCGATTCGGATTGTGAATGAGGTGAAGGGGGTCAATCGGGTGGTCTATGACATCACCTCGAAGCCACCAGGGACGATCGAGTGGGAATAATAGCTGTTTGATGGCAAATTAACCCGAGTTGAGCAATTCTACACCTAAAAAATTCCCTTCAATCATTAGCGAATTGAAGGGGATTTTTCGGGCTTGGCGATCGGAGTTTTAATCGCGGCAGCCTAGAGAATCACGGGTTCCGACGCCTGTTTTGGAGTTGGTACCTTGAGCAATTGCGCAAAGCTGTTTGGTTTGAAATGCATTTAAAATGGCGTCTGTAAAGTCCGCCCCTTCAATATTCACATTCCGAAAGTCGGTCCGTAACATCATGGCATCTTCCAGGATGGCATCGCTCAAATCGACATCAATCATCCGAACTTGGTCCATAATCGTTTGCGTCAAGTTCGCGCCGTGAAAAATGGTTCCGCGCAGGGTCGAGGTGCTGAAGACGGTGCCAACCAGGTTCGATCGGCTGAGATTGGTTCCATCTAGGTTGACGCCTGCAAATTCTTCGGTTGCCAGTTGAGCACCCGTCAGATCGCGCCCTGCCATGGATGATCCTTCTTCAGACAGCGGATTTCCGCTAGCGGCGGCAGATGCGGCGGCGATGCTGGGGGAAACTCCCAGGGTAAGTGAACTGAATAATAGGATTAGAGAGAGGGCGATCGCCATGCCACATCTGAAAACTCGGGCTGAAAGCCGTGCTGAAAACCGACGCATGACTGAGAAGAGAGCGTTCATAAGAAGCGACGCCAAAATAAATGTTACTTAAAATTAACTTTCCTCAGTTTACGGCCTTATGGATCACTCATGGGTGGGAAATGAGCTGGAGTTGGATCAAGAAAAAAGCTGCGATCGTTTGGTTAGGTCGATCGCAGCTTTTGAGTGGTACTTGAAGGCACGGTTGGAAATGTGCGATCGGGATGTCCTTTAAATCTGAAAACCTCTATGTCAGAACTACTCTAGCGATTGCCTCATCTTTTGTAAGTCCCTGATTGAAGTTGTTGCTAGAATCTGCATCATCCGTAAATTCAATGACCATTCCTACATAAGCGTCAAACGGAATTGTCTTATCCACAGTCAGACTATCCCAGTAGAAATCCCAGGGGGTTAATAGACTTTCTAGTGTGCCAGGAGGACTAAGCGTCGGCAATGCGAAATCATAAGTTCCTGTGCGAGTAGTCCCAGGGTTAATGGCTTCAGTTGCCGGGATGACCACGGTTTTGGCCAGATAATCACCGCCACCGCTTCCGATCGAAAGGTTGTTTGAGATATAGAACTTCACAGTAACTGATTGACCGCCGACGCCTGTTGAGCGAGTCCCCTTATTGTTGATTGCAAAGGTTCCGCTAATGGTAGCGCCTGGTTTGATCGTGTTACTTGAGCCATTTACGGTAAAGCCTGTGCCAAGGAGGTCAGCATTGCCAACACCGATCGTTGCAAGAGTTGCAGCCTGGGTGTTGTCGTCTTTCTTCTTCTCCGCAAGTAGGCTATTTCTTGGGTCAATCACTGCGATGATCGAGTAGTTTGCACTGGCATCCCAGAATGAGTCATTTTTGCTGGGTAGAGAGAGTCTCAAGCCGTTAAGCGTTACGGTTGCATCCCGAATCACTGAACCAATGGTCAATAGATTACCTGCGACGGTTTGACCCGGTTTCGTTGTCGTGGAAGCTAGGGTGATAAGCCGATCGCTTGAATCAAAGGTTCCATTTTTCGATACGTAGAATCCAACTTCTACACCATTGGCCGCAAAATCGCCATCGTTGACAAACCTAAACGACGTAATGTCGATCGCGTTTTTCGTTAAATCGGCGTCGAGTGTGATCGAATTCTTACTTAGTTTCAGCCCAAACCCATCAGCCACGGAACCCACTGCATTGAGGTTTGTAGTGCCAACCTTTCCGGTAAATGTCAAGGTATAGGGCGTTGGGACGTTGGAAGTTGTAGAACTAACGTGCGAGACCTTAATGAAGTATTTCCCCTTAGCCAATACTGAATCTCTCCCTGTGACATTGGCGATCGGTGTGTTAGGGTCTGTGCTATCTGCCGAGTAGACCTCTGCTTTTAGAGCAGTATTAGAAGTATTCGGGGATGTTGAATTGGAAACTAATGCGGTTAGAAAGCTTGGAGTCTCGACGGTGAAGGTATACCAATCACTTTTGTCGATGCTGTCTTTTCCGCCTACGGAATCATTAAAGCTCCCTTCGCCTTCTAGAACGCCAATGTTGAAAGCACCTAAGGGAGTGGTGCCTGCTGTCACCTGTGGGGCATTACGTGATTTCACTTGAATGATATTGGTCGTCCGATAAGCTCCATAATTCACGCCTGTTGTTTTAAAATTGGTCGGAAGAACTGAATTTTCGGTTGGAAGATTTACATCTCTTATGAGTGAATATTCTCTAAGGATGAGATCATCCATTTTCCAATAATAAAAATTGTTGGTCTGATTATCTCTCCACAAGATGTCTGCCTTACCATCACCATTAAAGTCTTGAACAGCCTCTGGAGTCCATTTCCCATTTGAACTTGGGAGCAACGTCTGTATAGATGTTTGCCCAGGTCGTTCAGTTTGCAGATAATATCCACCCACATTACTCACTACAGTCACGCCATCAAGTGCGATGTTGTAAACTGATAGTGCTCCTGAAACTGGGTTCCACCACAGTATGTCAGGCCGCCCATCTCCGCCCATGTCCTCCGTACCAATAATCTTGAAATCGGCACTGATTCCACCATACACTTTGTACTCAGCCAGTGATAAATCGCTAGCCATCTTCCAAACTGCAAATTCTGCTGTTGCTTCACTACGCCATACTATATCTGCAATACCATCGCTGTTGAAGTCCTTGTAGGCAACGATTTTCCAATTCTGAGGAACAAGTTGACTCAGAATTCCGCTCCCTGGTTGAAGTCCATCTTTGTTCAAGGCATAGATAGAAATCTGGTCATTAGATGTATTTCGCCACAGTATGTCCTGTCCAAACTTTCCATCTGCATTTGCAGTTCCAGCGACGATCCAATCAGATGAAACAGAAGCAGCCACAGTGACTTCCTTCTCCACAGTCATACTGGGTTTCAGGTCGGGTGACGTGCCTCTACTATAGTTCATGAACCACAGAACTACTTCTCCTGAAACAGTATTTCTCCACATAATATCACTGGACTTATTGCCATCGAAATCACCTATGGCACCAACACTCCATTGACTTTGTCTGGATATAGCCTGTCTAGGGATGGAGGATTCCTGTATTGTCAGATCTCCACCGTCTCTGATTTGAGTTCCACTGGCCATTAACCAAACGCGCATGTTGGATGTTGCGGTATCACGCCATAGTATGTCACTTATTCCATCACCATCAAAATCACCAGTGGAGACGATTTCGAGTGAGGCTGGAACTGGCAATGGCGTACTGGAATCAAATGTTGAATTCGCAACAATACTGCTGCCATCTAGCTGCCAGCTTTTTAGACTGCCACTTGGGTCTCGCCACAGGATGCTATTCGTAGCTTGGCGACTACTTCCCGTCACTAGCAGATTGTAATTACCGATCGGTGCTGTACTTCCAAGTTCAACTTTGATGTAGTACGTTCCCGCTGGAAGGTCGGCTAAAACTGGATCAGAGGTGGACGTGTAGGAATCTGAAATGCGTTGAGTGTTGCTGACTCGAATGTTCAGTGGTGTGTCTGCATCTGTTGGAACCTTACCCGCTAAAGACTGGTAGATGCTTAATTTTACATCGCCGCTAACCTCTGTCAGGTTGACTTTGAGATTGCTAACCCCGCTAAGATTAAATTTATAAAAGTCAAATGAGTTGTCTTTTGTTAGGTCACTCGATTGACTGAGTTGGTTGTCGATTAGGCTTCTTGGTGCAGAAGTGATCCCATCAAGAAGTGTTGCTGTCGTAAAGGAGTTGTTCGTTAATAAACTAGGCATGACAAGTAAACCTTAAAAAGTGACGCTGACTAGTACTATAGAATGTTAATGGGGCTGGCTGAATTGGGGTCGATTCAAAGTTGCATGTTTCTATATTGTTCCCTCGATTGTCCGATTTCTTTCAGGGAAAGGGGCTAGACTCAGCCCAAAGGCGTATCTAGCCTCTGTCTTATTGCTGGATTTTAACGAATAATTGAGGAATAGGACGCAATGCTTTGCGGCGTAAAGATTCTTAGAATTCAACTCCAGCTTGGGCTTTGATGCCTTGGGCTTTAAAGGGGTGCTTGATTAGGGTCATTTCGGTGACCAGATCCGCACGTGCAATCAGGGCTTCCGGGGCACCTCGTCCCGTTAGGATGACGTGATTGGTGTCTGGTTTTTGGTCGAGTCCAGTGAGGACCGTTTCAACGGAGAGGTAGCCTAGCTTGAGGGCGATGTTAACTTCGTCTAGGAGGACGAGGTGATAGAGGGGGTTGCGGATGTATTCTAGCGATTTGGCCCAGGCCAGTTCGGCCATGTGGATGTCTCGATCGCGGTCTTGGGTGTTCCAGGTAAAACCTTCGCCCATGGCATGGAAGGCCAACTGATCTCCCCAAGACTCAAAAGCGGCCTTTTCGGCGGGTTCCCAGGCTCCTTTAATGAACTGGACGATCGCCACGTTATACCCATGGCCGAGCGATCGCAAGACCATGCCAAGGGCTGCCGTGGTTTTGCCTTTGCCGTTGCCAGTGTTGACGATGATCAACCCTTTTTCCTCGGCGCAAGAGGACAGGCGTTTCTCTTGGACTGTTTTTCGGCGCTCCATTTTTTTTTGATACTGGGCATCCGTGAGCGTCAGATCTTTTGCGGTTTGTTCGAGGTTAGGTGGAAGATCGGACTGGGGCATAATGATTTGGGTATGATTAAGCGAAGTTCAGACTAACTTTAGGACATGGGATTAATTCATATTCTATTGTGCAGTTTTTTTAAGTCTCTGCCTGTTATTAAAATGGGCGATCGGGGAAAAATTAGGTTTACGTAGAAAATCAGCCATCAACAGGACTGTCGAAATAGGACTATGGAACACACGATCCCAAATTTGGAAAGTATCAGCCGTAAACTGACAAGTTTAGAGCGCCCTAAAAAGACAAAAATGTTGGTTGTCGATGATGAGCCGGACAACTTAGATTTGTTGTATAGAACGTTTCGACGAGATTTTCAGGTTTTGAAGGCGGAGAGTGGGGTTAAGGCGCTGGAGGTTTTGGCGCAAGAGGGTGAAGTGGCGGTGATTATCTCGGATCAACGGATGCCGGAGATGAAGGGGACTGAATTTTTGAGCCGGACGGTGCCGGAGTTTCCAGATACGGTCCGGATTATTTTGACAGGCTTCACAGATGTTGAAGATCTGGTGGATGCCATTAATTCTGGGCAAGTGTATAAATACATTACCAAGCCCTGGGATCCCGAAGAGCTGAAAGCTGTGGTTCATCGGGCGGCGGAGACTTACGAACTTCTGAAGCAACGGACGGAGGAACTACGCCAGTCGGAAGCGCAGATGGCCCTGATGGCCACGATCGTTCAGGTGGTCCAAGAGGCGACTTCGTTGGATTCGACATTGGATCCGCTAGCTAGATCGTTTTGTCGAAGTTTCTCTGCTGATGGGGCGATTTTGCAGCTCTTGATTGGGACGCAGTTGTCGAATGTACAGGGTTCCTATGGATGTGACAGCTCTGGACCCGATCGAGCGGTGATTAATTGGCTAGCTGAAGATGACGGGGTGAAAGCAGCGATCGCGTCGGGACAAATACAAGTCGCAACTCATATTTTGGCGGATCCGAAGTTGGAATCTCGGGTGTATTATGCTGAGCATGGAGTACAAACTCATGTGGTAGTCCCTGTTATTTTACGCGGTGAGAGTTTGGCGGTGTTGTCACTGCAATGGCACCATCCTGCGACGCTGCGACCGGATGAATTGAGGTTGCTGCATCTTGCGGCGCAGCAGGTGGCACTGGCGTTGACCTGTAATCGTTATGTGGGAGAACTGACGATCGCGTAGAACCCACAACATAAAATCTACCCGGCTCCAGCTTGATCTCTACCCTAATGGACAGGACAACTGATGAATCGCTGACTAGCTCCAGTATTTTTACCTGGAGCTTTTTAGTGGGTTGATGATAGACGGGAGATTTGTGAACGCTTGATGAAGCTAAATTTACCTTGCTACGTGAATTTACAGGGTCTGTCAGGCTTAGAAAGCCAAACCCGATCGCTCCATGGCATTGTTTTGGGCCTTGCTTAGAGATCGATCGGTTTTGGCACTAAAACTCAGGTCAGTGTTCAAATTGCAGTAGAGACTCAAATTATGGTTAGGACGATTAATTTTCGGGGACAGGACTATCGCTATAGCGCTGCGCAAAAGGATGGCGTCATTCTTAAAGGAGATGCTGGGAATGACTGGCTGGCGGTGTTAGGGGGCAATAACCGAATCGTGACCAAAGAAGGGTCTAATGTGGTGACGGCGGGAGTGAGCGTGAATTTCTTCGGAGATCTGCCGCTGCCTGTGACCTTGAAAGCGTTTGGGTTAGACACCATTGACTGGTCGCCCATTGCCAACGCGGGGGACAATGTGGTTATTTGCGGTGACGGCGATGATTTTGTCGTGACGGGTACGGGGAACGACATTGTCCGTCTGAATGGAGGCAATAATTTCTACGATGGTCGAGCTGGAGGATCCGATGCCATCAGTGCAGGCAACGGCAACAATACGTTGATTTTCGGCAGGGTGGATCAGACTTCAGTGGCAACGGGCCGTGGAAATAACAAAATCATTGCAGTTGGAGAGTCACAGAGTACATCTAAATTTACGCTGCGGATGCAGGAGGGGAACGATTCGGTTGATTTGCGCATGGGGAAGGCGACGATCGATGCGAATTTAGGCTACGGAAATAACAGTGCATCGATCGTGAGTCAGACGGTCAAAGTGGTTTCGGGTGGCGGGAATGATGTTATTCAGATTGTCTCTCGGGATGCGGATGTGGATGCCGGAGATGGCCGCAATACCCTCTCGATTTCAACTCAGAAATGGGTGGGAAATGGAATCACTAAAGTGAAGTCAGGGAACGGGGACGACACCATTGAGGCGTTTGTGAGTTTAACTCCAAATGCATCTCCCCTTGCGACGATCGATGCAGGCAATGGCCAAAACCAGGTTAAGGTCTCGGGGAGTGCCATGGTTAAAACAGGATCCGGGAATGATGTCATCAGTCTGAACGGATATTACGGCACTGTCGAATCTGGCAGTGGGGACGACTCGGTGACGTTCAACTCGTTCATTGGCGGGATCATTGATGTTGCCGATGGGAACAACACCGTAAAGGCTGGAGGCGGTGGTAAAGGGACGAGCATCGTGGCCGGAAATGGGAACAACCAGATTTCCCTTGGACTCGGGAATTCCAATCGGGTGTCTGTTGGGAATGGAAATAACACCATCAATGCCGTGGGAGGATTTGGCATTTCGGTGTCTGCGGGGGTTGGACAAAATGTGATTGACGTCAGTAGCTACGGCAATATGGACGTTAAGGCTGGGGAGGGCAACAACACAATTACGTTGACGAATTTGGCGACTGATCGTTCTATTGCCGGAAATAGCTGGACGGTGGCAACGGGAAACGGCAGTGATGTCATTAAAGTGGGTGGATTATCGTTGATCGGTACACAGTTGACGATCGACGCTGGAAATGGCGAAAACAAAATCGACGCGACTAGTTTTGTCGCGACGGTGCGGTCTGGCTCTGGATCAGATGTGATTAAACTTTCGGGCCAAAATTTGGTGGTGGATTCCGGCGCAGGTGAGGATTGGGTGCAGGCGAGTGGGTTTGATACTAAGGTCAATGGGGGCAGTGGAAACAATCGCCTGCAAGCGGGTGGATATTCGGCTCAAGTGACCGCTCTTGGCGGGGATGACCTAATCTATGCATCGGGTCGATCGGCCTCGGTGGATGCGGGTGATGGCAATAACCAAATCCGGATTTCTGCCACCCTCGGCAGCGTAATCACCGGAGTAGGCGATGATTTCATCTCTGCCGATGTGAATGCGACCATTCAGGCGGGTGAAGGCAATAACACCATTCAACTGGGCCGATCGAGGGGTGGGTTTGTTCAGGTGACGGCAGGGTCTGGGAGTGACACCTTCTTGTTGGGTGACAATGAGTTTGGGTTTATGGCGATCGAACGCTATGACCGCAATGACAAATTGGTGCTGGCAGATCTTGCGGGCGTCACCGTCCGGCAGAACGGAACGACGGCAGAACTGTATCAAGGAGACAAGTTCCGAGCTTCTATGTCCAATACACTCGTGGCCGATGTGCGAGTGGAAGCAGGATTAACGCGCGAATTGACGCCTTTCTTACAAGACCCCTTTAAAGTTCAGCCCTTAATGGCAAGCGGACCGCTGGCGTAGCAAGATCGATCGAGGCTCATCGTAAATCCGTGTAAATCCATCGTCTTTTGAAGAAGGGGCGATGGATTCGTCATAATAGTGAGCATTAATCTGATGAGCTGAATGGCTATGACGCTGACTCTTCCAATCTCGAAAACGATGCTGACTCTTGCAGATGTGGGCGATCGATTGAAGTTGCAGGTGAGTGTCGATCGGGACTTCTTTTCGGAGTGGCGGCAGGAATTGCCAGGTCTAACTGATAGTGAGCGAGGAGAAATCGATCGATTGCAGGCGAGATTTGCGGCTCATCGGTATCGTGGGCTAGTGGCGGAGGGTGCGGTCGATAAGCTGCTATTGTCGCCGTTGCTGGATTTGATGGGATTTTATGAGCCAGAATTTGAGATTCGAGCCGAAGAGACGATCGCCTTTGAAGTGAGCGATTGCGATGAGGTGTTGCGGGGACGGATGGATACATTGATTATTGGAGATGGATTCTGGGTGCTGGTATTGGAGGCAAAGCGAACGGCGATGGTCGCTCTAGGGGTGCCCCAGGCGTTGGCCTATATGATGGCTTCGCCCCATCCTGAGCTGCCTGTATATGGATTAGTCAGCAATGGGGAAGAATTTATTTTCCTCAAGGTATTAGCGTCTCCAACGCCGATTTACTCGACATCTAAGCTCTATGCGACCTTTTTTCCGCCAGACAGTCAAGATTTGGCAGAAGTGGTGCAGGTTTTGAAACAAATGAAGACGATCGCAGTTGCAGGGACTCTGCGATCGATTTAAACTAAGGCTCTATTCATGCCCCAACTGTCGCTGATCTCAATTATGCCAAATTCCCAAGCTGACGCCCAAGCGAACACCCAAGCCACGGGCGTCCGATCGTTATTCGATCGGATTGCGCCTGTTTATGATGAGATGAATGAAACGCTTAGCTTCGGGCAACATAAGATTTGGAAATTGATGGCGGTGAAGTGGGCGCAGCCGAAGCTTGGCGATACAGCCTTGGATATTTGCTGTGGAAGTGGGGATGTGGCGGCGATGTTGGCCGATCGCGTCGGCCAAACGGGAACGGTCATGGGCGTGGACTTTGCTGAAGAGATGCTCGACTTTGCTTGGCGGCGGAATGCAAAATACGAGAATATTCAATGGATTCCGGGGGATGCGCTGAAGCTACCCGTGGCAGACGCGAGTGTGGATTGTGCAACCATGAGCTACGGGTTGCGCAATGTGGTGGATGTTCCCAAGGCATTTGAGGAGCTGTATCGAGTGCTGAAACCGGGGAAGAAGGCAGCAATTTTAGATATGCATCGGCCCGAGAACCCGGTGATTCGCGGGTTTCAGCAGTGGTATTTGGACAACCGCGTGGTTCCGGCAGCAGAACGGTTGGGGTTCATGGATGAGTATGCCTACATTTCGCCGAGCCTCGATCGCTTCCCCATTGGGCCAGAACAGGTGAATTTGGCCCAAGATGCAGGTTTTACAAAAGCCACCCACTATCCTATTGCAGGCGGTACCATGGGAGTATTGGTCGTTACTAAATAATGCGCCAAATCCCGCTAACCCCTATCATGGCTCAGTTTCAGACTTGAGTCTTAGCGCCTTGGAACTTTCACAGATTTGGCTACTTTCAGGACCGCCGATCGTCGGTGGCATTATCGGATATTTCACCAACGACATTGCCATTCGGATGTTGTTTCGGCCCTATCGTCCGATTTTTATTGGCAAGTACCAGCTTCCCTTTACGCCGGGAGTCATTCCTCGTAACCAAGGAAAACTTGCCAAACGCATTTCCGATAGCATCATGGGCACATTGCTGACCCCGGATGAACTTCAAGGCATTGCACGGCGTTTTTTGCAGGTGGAACGGGTGCAGGGGGCGTTGCTTTGGGTGTTGCGGTTGGCCCTTGACCAGATTAAAGGCGGTCGTCAGGAGAATATGACGAAGGTGCTGGCGAATATTTTGCGAGATTTGTTTGGTGAGTCGCTGCCGCGTTTGCTTCAAGTGGTGGCCAAACGGGATGATTTTCTGGAAGAGCAGCTCGACCAAATCTTCGATCGCGTCCTGCTCGAACTTCAGCTCAGTGCGGAACAGTCGGACAAACTGGCGGCTTGGCTCCTCGGTACGGTTCTGCCGCCTGAAACCCTGCGGCTGCTGCTCATCGATTTTCTGACCGATCGCAATATTCAAATCATCGACGATCGCTTTAGAGCAAAGACGAGCGGAACCTACTGGGTCGTGGCGAATTTGCTAGGGCTAAAAAATACCTTGGTGCGGCTGCGGAGTTTTTGCTTGGACGATCGGCCGGCGACGAATGAAATTTTGCAGGATTTGACGACATCGCTGCGAATTCGTCAACGGCTGAAGGAATTTTTTCAGGATGTGTCGCTGCAAAACTTGCCCGTTTCCACAGTGCGTCAACTCCGTCGGACCATGGGCGAGAGCGTTCGGAACTATCTGCGGGAACGCGGCGCGACGCTATTGCAGGGCTTAAGCGCTTCGGTAAATTGGGACAGTGCGGCCTCGGTGGTGCTTTCTCGGCTGCGGGGGCTAGAGGCCGTTGGGGAATCTCTCAATGTGGTGAGCTATGAGCTGGCCTTGGTGCTCGATCGCTATCTGGAGCGGGATTTGGAGGCGATCGTCATGGAGGCGATTCCGATCTTGGAGATTGATCAGGTGATTATTACTCGTGTGATCGCGATTCCGCCAGAGGAGATGGAAGCGGGACTCAATGAGCTGATTCAGACTGAGCTTCAGGCTATTGTAAATCTGGGGGGCGTCTTGGGTGTGGTGATTGGTCTTTTACAATCCGCGTCTCTGCTGTGGCAGCATTAATGTAACTCTTTTGATTCAATGATTGCCTGGATGCTAATTCTATGAAAGTGGCTTATTTTGACTGTCCGACGGGTGTTTCGGGGGATATGTGTTTGGGGGCGTTGCTGGATGCGGGCGTGCCGATCGATTACTTAACGCAGCATCTCGATCGACTTGGAATTGCGCAGGAATATTCACTAACAGAGGCGTGGGTGAATCACAACGGACAACAGGCGAAGAAAGCGATCGTGACGCTAAAGCCGACCCAAAAGTCTCATGATCATAATCACGATCACATTCACGATCACACGCAGACTCGAACCCTTCCGACGATCGAAGCGATGATCGAATCAGCGAACCTTCCTGAGCGTGCAAGAAAGTGGAGTCTGGCGGTTTTTCGGAAGTTGGCGATCGCTGAGGGTGCGGTACATGGAATCTCTCCCGAACAGGTGCATTTCCATGAGGTTGGTGCAGTGGACGCAATTGTGGATATTGTGGGAACGTGTTTGGGGTTGGATTGGTTAAAGGTTGACCAATTTTATTGCTCGGCGTTGCCCACGGGTGGCGGGACGGTTTGGGCGGCTCACGGACGGCTTCCGGTTCCGGTTCCGGCTGTGCTGAAACTGCTTGAACAGGCGCAGGTTCCGGTGTTTTACAACAGCATTGACAAAGAGCTGGTGACGCCGACGGGTGCGGCTATTGTGACGACGCTAGCCCATCACTTTGGTCATCCACCAAAGATGACGTTGCACAAGGTTGCCCTAGGGGCTGGAACGATTTCTCTGCCGATTCCCAATATTTTGCGGCTCTGGATTGGCGAATCCGGAGACTTGATGCAGTCTCATTCGGGTTCGCCCAATGCTCAATCATCCCATTCCCACAACCCATCATCCACGCATTCTCACGACTCATCACCAATGCATTCCCACAGCGAACCTCATAGTCATTCCCATAATGAACCGCACAGTCATCCGCACAGCCATCCCCATAGCCATCCCCATAGCGACTCAAATTTTAATCCTCATGGAATGAATCAAACGGTGATTCACTTAGAAACTCAACTCGATGATTTGTCACCCCAAACGATCGCCTACACCACCCAAAAACTGCTTTCTTCAGGAGCCTTAGACGTCTTTACGACCGCGATCGGGATGAAGAAATCTCGGCCTGGTGTGTTGATCGGCGTCATCTGTCACTCCGATCAAGCAGCGGTGTGTGAACAAATCCTGTTTGAAGAGACGACGACGTTGGGCATTCGGCGGACGGTGCAGCAGCGTAAAGCCTTAGCGCGATCGTTTGAGACGGTCCAGGTGATGGGGCAGTCCGTTAAGCTGAAAATTGCGCGCGATGGCGATCGGATTTTGAACGTGCAGCCGGAGTACGAGGATTGCGCTGAAGTGGCGCGGTTGGTGGGGCGATCGTTGCAGGAGGTTCAGCGGCAGGCCGTTTTTAGCTGGGAGAGGTCTACAAACCGGGAGATGCAGCATTAGCTCTCTTGAGGGGTTGTTTCGAGACTGAGGACTTGAAATCCATCTTCGTCAGAGAGGACGATCTCATCTTCGCCTTCTAAATCATTAGGCAAGGTTTCATCATCAGGTCGTTGGCGGGACTTAAGTTGAGAAAAAATTCGGTAGGAATCCAGGTTCAGCTCTCCGTTTGAGGTGAAGTCGGATGGTCCAGAACGAGGATTACTGGGCGATCGATCGGTCATCCGAATCAGGTCGTACTGAACATTCTCGGCGTAAATTGTAAACGTGACGTTAAAAATCTCCAGAAAATTAACAACCCAGCGACACTCCTGTTCAGGCATCGCTTCGTAATAGCGAATCAAGTCGGCAATGCGAGATTCAAGATGGGTCCGTGAATTTTTGGAGACTAGGATCAGCTTCAACAGCGTCACCACCAACGTCATAGGGTTTCCTTGAGATAGCAAGAGAATAAACAGAGGGGCGGGATCTTTTTGGTTGTCGGTGGTGAGGAACTCGATGATGCGGTTGCAGGTCCGCAAGATCAGCGCATCATTGACGGTACTTGAATCGTGCTCTTGGTACAGTTGGTCAAGTTTATCCCCAAGACGCGATCGCATAGCGCGGGAAAACTCTGAAGACTCCACCGAAAAAATTAAGTACTTTTGCAAGCTAGTCTTAAACTCATGAAATCGAATTTGATGCGTTTGGCTCAGAAAAATATTGGCGAGATTTGCGTAGCTGTAAGTGCCGCGCTTAGCCACGATAAGCTTGATTAGGCGAAGGGCATCGTCCCCGAGGGCGGTGGGATTCTTGAGGGGCCGATCCGTTGTGAGTCCTGACTGAGAACGCGCGACATACATGGCCAGATCAAACTTAAACTTATCGCGAATCTGCTGGGCCAAAGCGCGGGCAGCTTCACGTTGTTCAATAGGATTGCGAGTATCCGCGTACTGCGGAACGAGAAGATAAGCCGTGTAGCGACTGGCCCATCGGTCACTCTGAGCGTCTTCGAGCGATCGCGACTCGTCGTAACGGGTAATGAATAGTTCAAGATCTTTGTAGTCGCTGCTGTGACGGAAATTTTTGACCCAGAGATGAAGCCGCGTCAAGGTCGGGGAAATGGTGCTTCGGGAGAAATGATCGTCTTGAAAGGCGAGAACTAGATCCTGAATGGCCTTGTAGCGACGAGTTGCATCCCAATTGTTAACCAGGATGTAGCACGATCGTTTGACGGTGTTGCGAAACTCTTGTTCGTCGTTGCTAAAAACAAGGTCGTAAACTGCATCGATCGCAGCAGTATTTACGGAGTCTACGTGATAGAGAAATAGACGTTTAAATTCCAGCAGCACCTCTTCTGGGGGCCACTTTTTCACGATTCCGAGAAAAAACTGGTAAATCGTCTGCTGAGCAAGATGCAGATTACGCTCGGGTTGACTTCTGTTCACCGTCGAAACGCTCCAGTAGGAGGAGTGGAAGAAATCGTCTCAATCACCGATCGAGACTGTTGTATAAGATAACACTGAGTCTAATGACCTTATGCAAGCAACAGTCCGAATTAAGGGGTGACCAGTATTAGAGCGGGAACCACTTCACTACTCCGATGTACGACCCATGCAATCGCTTGGACGTGAGTGCTGTACAGAGCATTAACGTCTTGTGAACAGAAGTGTATCTGATTTATCTATTGATTGCCTGAAACTTTTCAAGCGGTCAGACGTTCCTTGGGCTGATTTTAAGAAAAGTAAAGTTTCTTAACTAGCTGCATTTCTTTCCATGATGGGGGCAGAGGGACTTGAACCCTCACGACCTTACGATCAACAGATTTTAAATCTGTTGCGTCTACCATTCCGCCATGCCCCCGATGTTGTAACCTTGCTAAAGCTGAGTCGGAGTCGCGATCGGCTTATTACAAAGTGACCTTGTTTTTATAGCATGATTACGACGCACCGTCACGGTTAAATTCAGAGTAGAGTATGAAGAGCGTTTGAAGGTTGTGGCGTCGAGAGACGGTTTGACTGGTTTCAAGACGTTTATTCCCAGACATATTATTCTGAGAGATTGAGGAACTTATGGTTGTTGCACTTCTATACCTATTTTTGGGTGGCGCTTATCTGTTGGTGATGCCGCTGGCCGTGTATTTTTATCTCAAGGCGCGCTGGTACGTATGTTCGTCAGTTGAGCGGGTTTTTATGTATCTCTTGGTCTTTATCTTTTTCCCAGGAATGCTGGTGCTAGCGCCATTTCTTAATTTTCGGCCCACCCGTCGCGAGATTCAGGCATAACTTATGCGGCGAATTGATGCGATCGCAATTGTGTGTGGAGCGTTTTTGGTGGGCGGGGCGCTGTATCTGCTGTTTAAGGCGATCGGCTTTGATGAGACTAATGCCGGGATTTGGAGTCAGGCTGTATTTTTGCTAGGGCTGCTGGGATGGGTCGGAACCTATGCCTACCGAGCGACCAATCAAAAAATGAGCTATCTTCAGCAGCTTGAAAACTACAAAGATGCAGTGATGCAAAAGCGGCTAGACGAGATGACCCCTGAGGCGTTGGCCCAGTTTCAGGCTGAGGTTGAGGAGGAACGGCAAAAGCAGGCTGACGATTCTGTGCCACCTGAAGATTCTGTCGTCTAAATGAGGCTTAATCGATATCTTCCTAACCTTGGATCAGCCTAATCCTGTATCTTAGGTGGAGTAAAGATTTGATGCAGCCCTTTATATGACTTCAGTTTCTGAACGTTTCCAGCAACTCCGCGATCGTGCTCAATGTGCCTTGATTCCGTTCATTACAGCGGGTGATCCAGACCTGGAAACAACGGCTGAAGCGCTGCGGGTATTGGACAAGTCGGGCGCTGATATTATTGAAGTGGGCGTGCCTTACTCGGATCCGCTGGCGGATGGCCCGGTGATTCAAGCGGCTGCGACTCGGGCGTTGGCGAGAGGGGTGAAGCTGGACGATGTGCTATTGATGCTAAAGGATGTAATTCCGACGATTAAGGCTCCCATTGTTCTTTTTACGTACTACAACCCGATTTTGAATCGCGGGATTGAACAGTTTTTGCAGGATGTGTCGAGCATTGGGGTGAAGGGACTAGTGGTTCCTGATTTGCCGTTAGAAGAGTCGGATGGATTGCTTAAGCCTGCGCTGAAGTATGGCATTGAGGTGGTGCTGCTGGTGGCTCCGACGAGTCCTCCCGATCGAATTGCGGCGATTGCTCGGCAGTCTCAGGGCTTTATTTATCTCGTCAGCACGACGGGCGTGACGGGAATGCGGACTCAGATGGCTTCTCAAACCCAGGGTTTGATCCAGGAATTGCGAACCGTGAGCGATAAGCCGATTGCCGTTGGATTTGGGATTTCGCAGCCGGAACATGCCCGAAAGGTGATGGAATGGGGCGCAGATGCGGCGATCGTGGGGAGTGCGTTTGTAAAGCGATTGTCTGAAGGCACACCCAAGCAAGGGTTGCAGAACCTCGAAAGTTTTTGTCGGACGCTGAAGGCGGCGGTGACGGGGGATTGAGGTTGGGGATTTGTTAGACTAAAACTAGTTGTTCGATCGTTAGAGGACGCGCGCGATGGCTCTTATCACTCAACCCAGTATTCAACCCAGTATTCCTCAGATAGCCCTTGAAATCGAGTACCCCGACTGTGACGGTAATCCCATGTCTGACAATACAAGGCAGTATCGGCTGATCGTCATGATCAAGGAGAATTTGGAGATTCTCTACGCGACACTGATGAACGTTTTTGTTGCGGGAGACTTGCTGTGGTACCCGATCGAAGGCGATAACAAAACGCGGATTGCACCGGATGTGATGGTCGCGTTTGGGCCATTAAAGGGCGATCGAGGATCCTACCAACAGTGGAAAGAAGGGGGAATTGCGCCTCAGATTGCCTTTGAAATCCTATCGCCGAGTAACTTTGCTCCGGAGATGGAAGAAAAGCGGAAGTTTTACGAGACTTATGGTGTAGAAGAATATTACAGCTACGATCCCGACCGATTTCGGCTGAAGGGTTGGCTTCGTCAGGCGAATCAGTTGCTGCCTATTCCAGAGATGAATGGCTGGGTCAGTCCTCGAATGGGAATCCGGTTCAGCCATATTCAAGGCGAGTTGGAAATCTATCGCCCGGATGGTCGGAAGTTTTTAACGTCGGTTGAACTTGATCAAGAAGCCCGACAGGCGCAACTTGCGGCGATTCAACAAGCCCAACGCGCCGATCATCAGACCCAACGGGCCAAAAAAGCCCAACAGGAGGCTCAACAAGCTCAAGAACAGGCCCAACAAGCTCAAGAACAAGTCCGATCGATGGTCGTGAACTTGCTCCGATCGGGCATGTCTGCCGAACAAATTGCAGAGATTGCTGGGGTATCGATCGATCGAGTTCATGAATTTCATTGAATTTCGCTAAAAATTTATAGAAGGACTGTTTTTTATCCTCTACAATCAATTCCACGAATCAGGGTTTTTACTTAGGAATTGAAGTTATGCAAAGCCAACGCGATCGGACTCGGGTATGGCTGGTCGAGGGGCTGCCGAAATGGGCGGAGGCAGTGCTTCAGCCGCTGAATCGGTGGCAAATGGCTCTGGTGGTGGCCTGCCTTGTCTCTTTGTATGTGCCGTTGATTACGATGCGGTTAACGGCTTGGGAGCAGGGCATTGTGGCGATCGTTTTTATTGCGCTGGGGGTCGCGTTGGTGGGGCTGGAGTCGGATCAGCCGGATAGTGCCACGAGTGAATCGCTGCATTTGTTCTTGCTAACCCTGAGCAGCTTGATGACGCTGCGCTATCTCTACTACCGCACGACCTATACCCTTAACTTTGATGGGGTGCTGAATGGTGTTTTTACACTGCTGCTTTACGTGGCCGAACTATACGCGATCGCCACGCTCTTTTTGTCGTATTTTCAAACCCTTAAGATTCGCGATCGGACGCCTGTAGATTTGACCCCGATTCCCATTGAGGATTGGCTTAGGGTTGATATTTATATTCCCACCTACAACGAAGACGTGGAGATTGTTCGCAAAACCGTATTGGGTGCGATCGCCATTGACTACCCCGCTGCAAAAAAGAAGGTCTATGTTCTAGATGACGGACGCGCTGAAAAATACAAAGCTCGTCGGATTGAACTTCAGGGAATGTGCGATGAGCTGGGGATTGAGATGCTGGTGCGGGATGACAATGAGCACGCTAAAGCTGGAAATATAAATACCGCACTACCTCGAACTCAGGGGGATTTGGTGCTGATTCTCGACTGCGATCACATTCCTTCTCGGGGCTTTTTGAAAAATGTCGTGGGCTTCTTTCAGAATCCTAATATCGCCCTCGTACAAACGCCGCACTGGTTCTACAACCCGGATCCCTTTGAGCGCAACCTGTTGACGAAAGGCAAAATCCCGGTGGGCAATGAGCTGTTTTATAAAGTGCTGCAAAAGGGAAATGATTATTGGAATGCTGCTTTTTTCTGTGGATCGGCGGCGGTGATTCGGCGGAATTGTCTGTTGGAAATTGGGGGGATTGCGACGGAAACGGTGACAGAGGATTGCCATACGTCATTGCGGCTGCACTCGCTGGGCTACGAGACGCTGTACTACGACAAGATTATGGTGGCGGGGCTGGCTCCGGAGATGTTTTCGGCCTATGTGGGGCAGCAGGTGCGGTGGGCGCGGGGCATGGCGCAGATTTTGCGGCTGGAAAATCCGTTGTTCAACCCTAAGCTGAAGCTAACACTGTCGCAGCGGATTTGTTATTTCAGCGCCACGTCGCATTTTTTCTTTGGGTTTCCGCGATTGATGTACTTGATCGCGCCGATGCTGTACTTGTTGCTCGGGATTAATCCGGTGCGCGGGCTGGGGTTGGAGACGTTGTTTTATGCGCTACCTCATATTTTGTTGTCGATGCAAACCAATCATTTGCCCTATAAGCATGTTCGATTTTCGTTTTGGAATGAAATTTATGAGTTTGCGATGTCGTTTCAGGCGGGGATTGTGACGCTGCTGGCGTTGGTGAATCCGTCGTTGGGGACGTTTAATGTGACGGATAAGGGGATGACGGTGGATGCGCGCCGATTTGATTTTGAGAGTGTGCGCTATTTGTTGATTTTGGGGGTGCTAACGGCGGCGTCCTTGGCGGCGGTGCCATTTTGGTTGATTTTGAGTCCGTCGGATACGCAGTCGGTGCTGATTAATACGATGTGGTGTTTGTTTAATCTGTTATTGGTGGTGGCGGCGTGCTTGGTGGGCTTTGAGCAGCCGCAATTGCGATCGCAGCATCGGTTACCCCGTCAGATGCCGATTGTCTTGTATAGCGACACCATGACGCTGTGGGGGACAACGGTGGACATCAGTGAGAGTGGTGCCCTAGTTGAACTGGACGAATGGCCGAATACTGCCGATCGAGTGCGGCTGGAAGTGACGGGGGACTATGGGGCCAAGGTGTTGGTGGATGCGCGGATTGTTCGAGCCTTGACCACGCCGGATTTCAAGACCCAGATTGCGGTGCAGTTTTTGAATTTGAACCGGGCGCAGAAGGATGATTTGTCAGTGCTGCTGTTTTCAGATGTGGATGAGTGGTTTTCCCAAGTGCGGCTGGAGGTCGATCGGCCTTTGGAGTCGCTGCGGTTTATTGCGAGCAGTATGCGACGGGTGTTTCAGGAGTTTCAGCCCGCTTCAGGGATGCAGATGCGACAAGTGGTCAAAGCGCCGACTCAGCTCTCCTGGGAAGGGTGGGGTGAGTGTGTATATTCTGCGACATTAGTTGAGCTGGGTTATCAGGGTTTACGCGTAGAGTTAGAGTACGATCCGTTTTTAGATTTGGCAGCACTCAGTCAGGGAAAACCGATTTTGGGCTTGTTGGTGCAGCCTTGGCAGGGATGCGAGGCTCAGAGTTTACTGGCACAGGTGCGCGAAATTGATTTTGTCGGTAATTTTGTAGACGAAGGAGTGGGTGAAGGCCCGATCGAGGGCGGGAGAAGACTCGATCGAAAGGTTGTCTTGGAATTGGTTATTCCGGATTCTATGCGGCGAATTCAGAACGCTAAGGTCAAGCAACTGTTGCAGGCTTTAGCAATTCTTTAAGAAAAAATATCTAGCTTGAGGGACTGTTGATTCAATAATATCCCAGATTTCCGAGTTTCTAATAATCTGGTCCCCTAACCCCCTAATTCTTTTCTTTGCTAAAAATTGCGACCAGACCTGTTCTCAGGTGCTTTTAAAGACGTATTAAAACCTCCGCATTTTATCTTCTTTAGAATATTAATAGATTGATTCTCTTGTTTTCTGGGATGTTCTGCGTCTGATTGAGTGCGCTCAACATTAGCGTTGAGCGCTGACTGGATGCTGACTGGGTGGGGCTGGACTGCCGATTGGCGTCCGATCGGATGAGGCTTGGATGAAGGCTAGATGATTTTGGGATGATTGTCGCTCAGGAGGCTTGATTTTTTGTGAGCCAGCCGATATTCTAGCTGTAATTCTTACGTGTTTATACCGTTGGCTGACTACTTCGGTGAGCTTGGGGTAAACATTTTCAACTGGTTTATGTAAAACTACTGCGAATGTTCAAAATTTGTAGCCTATTATACAAAGCTGTATAGCCCCTCACCAGTTATCCTAGTTATCCGTCAGAGCATGAACAGCACGGGCTTTAGCCATGAGCATTTGCCCATGACCAAAACGCACGGGGCATCACTACCATTGGGAGATACCTGGAAATGAATACGATGCCTAGTCTGGGGTATAAACCCTTTCAGCGAATTCATCCGCTGAGTTTGTTGGCGAGCGTCAGCAGCCGTCAAGCGAGTGGTCGGCTGCAAGTGGTCAGCGAGGCGACGGTGTGGTCGCTGTACTTGGAGGCGGGACAACTGGTCTATGCGACGAATCTGATGGATCCTTTTGAACGGCTCGATCGGCATCTCCAGCGCTTGGGCCGACAGGTCGAGTTGATGGTGAGCGCGGTGCGGGTGCAGGTGCGTCTGTTGTTTGAGCAAAGTGTGCGATCGCAAACCAATATGGACCCGGATTATCGGGCGATTTGTTGGTTGGTGGAGCAGCAGTATTTGACGCCGACGCAGGCAGCGGGCTTGGTGGATGGGCTGGCGAAAGAGGTGATGGAAGGGTTTTTGATGGTCAAGGCGGGTACTCATGATGTGGCCGATCGATCGTCGTTGGAAGCGTATCCTGAGTTTTGTCGGATGGATTTGCGATCGCTCGTTGAGTTTTGTCAGTCTCAACTTCGCCAAAGACAACCCGTGCCCACGATTCCAGTCAATGCCATCGCTTCGGTTCCGGGCACGGGTCCCGCATCCGGTTCTTCGGCGTCGTTTAGTGCTTCGTCGCGCTTGAGTCAGCCCGTGGTTCCGGCGATGGCGAGACGAAATGTCATCCCAACTTCAGTCGCTTCTCCGCCTGCGCGATCTCAAGTTCAGGTGGCCAAGGATAACTACTCGATCGTGTGCATTGACGACAGCCCGACGGTTCTCCAAGCGATTCATTCATTCCTGGATGACTCCTCGTTTACCGTCGTGATGATCAATGATCCGGTGAAAGCCTTGATGCAAGTCGTGCGAAGTAAACCGGATTTGATCCTCCTAGATGTCGGAATGCCTAACCTAGATGGCTATGAATTGTGTCGATTGTTGCGTAGGCATCCGACATTTAAGAGCATTCCCATCATCATGGTGACGGGTCACACCGGGTTTCTCGATCGAGCGAAGGCAAAGCTAGTCGGTTCTTCAGGCTACTTAACGAAACCGTTTACTCAGTCGGACCTGCTAAAAATAGTGTTTCAGCATTTACATCGCTAATAAGCTGTTGCTGTCTAACGATGTAAATGCGCTCCCTATCCTAAAACGGATTTATTCCACGGATTCATTCCTATGCAATTTACGACATCTGCCCCAGTCTCGACTCAACTGACGACCATTTTGATTGTTGAGGATACGCCATCGGAAATGGAACTCATGAGCCTTTACCTCAGGGAAGGAGGTTACACGGTGATGAGTAGTCCTAATGCTAAGGATGCCCTAATTTTGGCAGCAGAGCATCAGCCTAAAGTCATAATTAGCGATGTAGTGATGCCAGGAATGAGTGGCTTTGAACTGTGTCGAAGCCTGCGCAAGAATCCCAATACGGCGAATATCCCTGTGATCTTTTGCACCTCTAAGGACCAAGATATCGATCGACTCTGGGGGATGAAGCAGGGCGCAAAGGCTTACATTACGAAGCCCTTCACCCGCGAGGATTTGATTCAGACCGTGGAATCGCTCCATCTCTAATGGCATCGTCGGCTCAATCTCTAATGGTTTGTGACGTTTAGCGTGGGTGATCTTGATGGATGCATTGATGAACAAGACGGAGACGGTACGCCTGAACTCTGCGCGCCTGAACTCTGCGCCTGATCAATCGGCCTTGGCGCGTCCGACGGTGCGATCGCTTTTGAGCTTGGGCACAGGACATTTACGGGTGTCGCTGTTTGAGGGGGTGAGTGTGCTGATTCCCATGGTGTATGTGCAGGAGGTGATTGCGCTTCCGGCCCATCGCCTGAGCGCTTTGCCTAACTTGCCATCGCCTGTGTTGGGGTTGATGAATCGTCGATCGCAAGTGCTGTGGCTAGTGGATTTGGCCTATCTATTGGGCATTGGGCGGCTGGATTTGGCCCCGCAGACTCACCATGTGGTGGTGTTGAAGGTGGGAAAACTCACGGTGGCTTTTGCTGTGACGGCCATTGAAGGGATGATCGCCGTTCCTCCCGAAGCGGGAATTCCTGTTCCGTCGCAGGTGCCGCCTAGTGCGTTGCCCTATTTACAAATGTGTGCTCGCCTCGATAGTTCTGACGGGGTGCAGACGGGTGCTCAGACGGGTGCTCAAACTTCGGAATTGTTGATGGTGATCAATCCTGAGGCGTTGTTCCAGTCTCCGATCCTTCAGCCGATCGCTTAGACCCAACCTTCAAATTTAAAGACTCAGACCCGAAGACTTACAACACTCCTGCCGATCGTTTCTTACTACTCTAGGATGTATAGCCGCTATGGTTGACCAGCTCAAAAAACAAGCAACGGACCCGAATGGCATCACTCGTGCGACGCCCTCATCGGGCTTGGCTAGAGACGACGAAAAAACGCCTGCTCCATTGCCTAAACTGACCTATCGATCGCCCTTGCGACATTTTCAAGGCGTGACCACGCGGTTTAGCCAGTTGGGCCTTGAAGCCAAGACGACGATTTTGGCGATCGCCATTGGGACGCTTCCGGTGCTGGCGATCGGTGGATTGTCTTACGTGACAGCCGATCGGACTATCTCGGATCAGATTTCCAAGGCTGAGCTTTCTCGTGCGGTCGGTTTGTCGGATAAATTGAATCGGTTCATGGACGATCGTTTGGGCGATCTTCAGCTCTTGGACAAGCTGCCTGCCTTTAACTCCACCCGGACGGCTTCGACTTTGACAAAGGCCGACAAAGACGATATCTTGACCGCTTTTATTCAAGCGAAAGAGGGATATGAGAGTGCAGGTTTTTTTGATGCAAAGGGGAATGTCTTGGCGCAATCGGCAGGGCCAGCCCTTGAAAAACCTAGCGATCGTGAGTATTTTCAACAGGCTCTCGCCACGCGTACCGCGATCATCACCCAGCCTGAACCGTCCAAGACGACCGGGAAAATTGTGATCCACATCGTGGCTCCGGTGTTCGATTCAGAGACCAAGGCGCTACTTGGGGTGATGCAGACTCGGCTCCCCGTCAATCAGATCAACGATACGGTCAAGAATTTTTCGGGGAATGGTGAAAATTATCACGTCGCCGATCGCAGTGGCCGACTCTTTCTGGCCTCCGACTCCGAAGCAGCCCAAAAGATAGGGACCAATTTGGCCGACTTATTTCCTGATCTCAAACAGACCATCACCGATCGAAAAGAACAGGCAAAGCCCGGAAAGCGCGAAAACAAGTCCTACATGTTGGCCTACGCGCCCTTCAAGAGCTTGGGCGATACTAATCTGGGCTGGAGTTCGGTGATTTCTCTTGATGATGGCGTGGCCTTTGGAGCACAGCGATCGCTCCTGACGACGATTTTTCTTGGAACCTTGGCGAGTTCTGTGGGTGTGGGTGCGCTAGCGGCATGGCTGGCAAAACGCGGGACTCGGCCTATTTTGGCGGCGACTCAGGCGGTGAAGAGTCTGGGGGAAGGGAAGCTTCAGACCCGGATGGAGGTGCAGGGCCAAGATGAACTCGCGCTCCTCGGCGGCAATATTAACCAGATGGCCGCACAGCTCGAAACTCTGGTCGATCGTCAGAATCAGAGTGTTTCACGATCGAGTTTGATCAGCCGGATTGTGGGGGACTTGCGCCGCACGATGGATTTTGATGAAATCTTGCAGCGGGGAACAGAAGAAGTCCGAGAATTTCTCAAGTGCGATCGGGTGGTGATTTATAAATTTAATCCCGATTTTGAGAGTGGATATGTGACCGCAGAGTCGATCGGGGACAATTGGTCGTCAGCGAAGGGCCAGCTCATCGAAGATCCCCTCGGTCCCGATGACATTGAGCGCTACAAAAATGGTCGGGTCTGGACGCTAGACGATATTTCTAAGCGTCAGCTCACGGATTGCCATTGCCAAATCTTAGAAAAGCTCCAAGTGAAGGCCAATATTGTTGCGCCGATTCGTCGAAATGGGGAGCTGATTGCGCTGCTTTGTGCCCATCAATGTTCGGGTCCGCGCAATTGGGATGTGGAAGAAGTGGATCTCTTCCGACAGTTGTCGCTTCAGATTGGCTACGCCCTAGAGCAGTCCTACTTGTTTGAAGAAACCGAGACGGCGCGAGGGGCGGCGGAAGTGGTCTCTATTGAACAACGATCGCAAAAAGAAGCCCTTCAGATGCAGCTTCTCGATCTTTTGAGTGACGTGGAAGCGGCCTCTGACGGCGACTTGACGGTGCGGGCAGATGTGAGCGCGGGCGAAATCGGAATTGTGGCCGATTTCTTTAACGCCATTATTGAAAACCTGCGATCGATCGTCACCCAAGTGAAAGCCTCGGCGGCTCAGGTGAACACGTCCATCGGCAAAAACGAGGCGGCGATCGGACAGTTGGCTGACGATGCGCTCCAACAAGCGACGGAAACCACGCGCACGCTGGACTCCCTCGAAGCCATGACCCAATCGATTCTCAACGTGGCCCAAAACGCGCAGACCGCCGCCGCCGTTACCCGAGGAGCTGCCGAGCAAGCCCAAATCGGGGGCGACGCCATGGACCAAACGGTGAACAACATTGGCGAACTGCGAGACACCATTGGCGAAACGGCCAAAAAAGTAAAACGTCTCGGCGAAGCGTCTCAAGAGATTTCCAAAGTCGTCTCCTTGATCAACCAAATCGCGATGCAAACCAATCTTTTGGCGATTAACGCCGGAATCGAAGCGGCCCGTGCAGGTGAGGATAGTCAAGGGTTTGCGGTGGTTGCGGAAGAGGTGGCTGAACTAGCGACCCGATCGGCAGCGGCGACCCGCGAAATTGAGCAAATCGTTGCAAACATTCAGCAAGAAACGTCTGAAGTGGTCAACGCCATGGAACAGGGCACCACGCAGGTGATTAAGAGTAGCCAAATGGTCGATGAAGCCAAACAAAGCCTCCGCCAGGTCGTAGATGGTTCTCGTCAGGTTGACGTCCTGGTCCAAGCGATTTCCAATGCGACGGTCTCCCAAGTGGACACCTCCGCCCAAATCTCGCAGCTCATGCAGGCGATCGCCCAAGTCTCGGCCCGCACCTCCGCCTCCTCCAAAGCCATTGCGACCACGCTCAAAGAAACCGTCACCGTGGCTCAGGATCTTCAGTCATCCATGGGAGCCTTCATTGTTGAGAATTGAGAATTGAGAATTGAGAATTGAGATTTAAGTCAGGTCTCATTCTTCATTCTCACTTCTTCATTCTCACTTCTCAATTCTTCATTCCCCCGAGCATTCCCATGGACAAAGAGCTTGAGATTAAGCGTCAGTTTTTAGATGAAGCACAGGATTATTTAAATGATCTAGATGCGGCTTTTATGGGCATTGCCGATCGGAAGATCGATGCCTCGCGCATCAACGCAGCGCTGCGGGCGGCGCACTCGATTAAGGGTGGTGCGGGGATGATGGGGTTTATGACCCTGAGTGAGTTGGCGCATCGCATTGAGGATTCGCTGAAGGTGCTGAAGGTCCAACCCGATCGCACCGTGATTGACAATGCACTGGAGAGCACGGCGCTGAATGCGGTGAAGGCCATGCGAGAAGTGGGCGATCGAACCAGAATGGCCTTGATGACGGCAACCTCTGGCGCAATGCTAGTTACGATCGATCCGCAATGGCTGGAGCAATCGGTATTTCCGTTGTTTAGTGAATTGCGCGATCGGTTGGGGGATCCGGTGGATGAGGATGCCAACTCGATGCTGGGAGGCGGACCGGAGGACGGGCAGGATATCTTGCCGATGATTTTTGAGACGGAGGTGGAGGGCTGTCTGGTGCGGCTTGAGTCGGTGCTGGCCGATCCGCAGCAGCCGTGTCTTCGCGAAGAAGTGACGATTTTGGCCCAGGAACTTGGCGGACTGGGGGAAATGCTTCAGTTACCTGCTTTTAGCAGTCTGTGTGAGTCGGTGTTGGGAATCGCAATGTCTTGTGAGGATGCGCAGGTGACGGAGGTGGCCGTGGGGGCGCTGGAGTCTTGGCGCTTGTCTCAGGCACTGGTGCTGACGGGGCAATTGGGCGATTTGCCGACGATGCTGCCCGGTTTTGACACTTGGGCCAATGACACTTGGGCAAATTCCGCGAATGAAGACTCGACGGAGGACGGACTGGCCGAGTGGAATGCGGTGGTTGCGGCGGCGACGGCTGAGTTGATGACGGACATCGATGACTGGGATACGGCGGCGATGACCTGGGATCAGGCGATCGCTGAACTTCCAGATGACGAAGCAACGCAGCAGACCCGCGAATTTGCGAATCAATCAACGAATGAATTCGTAAATCCTGAGTGGGTGAGTCCAAACGGTGGACCTGTGGTTGAGCCGACGTTTAAAACAGTTGAACCGACGTTTGAAACAACAGTTGAACCCGCTCTTGAACCTACGATTAGATCCGCTGTTGGATTTGTGGGCGAACCCGTTAGTGAACCCGTTGGTGAATCGGTTGAAGAACCGTTCACTATGGCGAGAGTGGTCCCGACGGTTTCTTCGACTCCGATGATGCAAGATCCGATGGTGTTGCCCGAAGAGAGCGACGAAAATACGACGGTGCGGGTCTCGCTCAAACAACTGAACCAGCTTAACGATCTCTTTGGCGAACTCGCGATTGAACGTAACGGATTGGATCTCTATCTCAAACGACTCAGCGGCCTTATGAGCGTCCTAGGCGATCGCGTTAAGCAGCTCGATCAGACCAATGTTGATGTCCGAACGCTGTACGATCGATCGGCCTCAGGCAGTAGCACTCGATCGGATTCTGAATCCGGTTCCACCGCGCTTAGGCTGGGTTCCTACAGTGATGCCGTTCAAAGCTCCGTGATCGCAAAACCACAAGAATCTAATCCAACCGACTCTAAAGTATTGCGTGCAGACTTCGATGAACTCGAACTCGATCGCTACGGTGAACTGCATTCGCTCTCGCAGCAAATCATGGAAACCGTCGTCCAAATCCAAGAAGTCACCAGCGATCTCGACCTCA
>JAYUJY010000052.1:0-7622 GCA_043764895.1 Synechococcales cyanobacterium
GTGCCCCAAACCCAACGAGGAGGATTTGCCTCGCTGGATGATTTAAGCCGCAGACGACTGGCTCTTCAGTAAATCTTAAAGATCAGAACCCAGTTCTAAGGGCACGCCGCCGCGCATGGGGGGACGATAGGCAAGACACACGAGGGAGCCGATCGAATTTTTGCCAAACCGGGTGATGCTGCCGTCGGGGTTGGTTTTGATTTTGCTGCGACAGTCGTAGGGTTCTTTGGGTCCACGTTTTCCATCAATGCTGACGGCAGCGTTGTATTCCCAAAAATTCTTGGCGCTGCGTTTGATGGTGACGATGCAAACGGTGCGCTGATCGATCGTGCGACAGATATCGGCGGCTAGGCTAGGACTCGGGGCGATCGTCACACCGATGAACAAAACAATCCAGACTAAGACGATCGAAACTAAAACGACCGATCCTTCAAGGACGCTAGCAATCCAACCTGTCGTTTTGAGCATGAAAAGTGAGATCCTGCGGTAGTGCTGTTGGATTAGATAGTAACCCAAAAGTAACCTCAACTCTAGCCTCTGCATGACGCCTCACAACCGGGCCAAACTCTATTAGCGACTGAAGCACAGGCTCTCTCTCTCCATTGACACTCACTTTGCACCATACCCATCGATTATTCATGCATTAGAGAGGCAGAGAGGGTCGTAGGCCACTGTTAACATAAGTTTTTATAAATAGAGCAGCGTTTGAGAGACCAAAGGGATATTGGTCTACGTCACATCCTTAGATTTTATAAACACTCTCAACGATCCGGATTTTAACAATGAGTACTAATTTCCATGGTCAAACGATCGCTCCAGGCTTCTTCTGCCGGAATTCAAAGGGCTAAACGAGCGTTCACGCTGAAGGGGTGGACGCAAGATAATTTGGCGGGAGAGGTCAACTTGAAGACCCGACAGCCGATTTGGCGTTTGTTTTCAGGCCAACCTGTCGATCGTCAAATCTTCATGGAAGTGTGTAATATTCTGGATTTGGATTGGCGCGAGATTGCCCAAAACCCACCCGCCGACTTCTCAGAACCGGGAGACTTTACCGAACCCAGTTCTCCGGACCTGACGGCGCTCGTCAACCAAGTCCGATCGCGGCAGTACGACACCATTGAAAACCAGTGCGGCATCCTACAGCTCCTCGACATCAACCATCCGGTCAACATTCACGATATCTACGTCGATGTTCACATTCTGGAGGAGGTGCCGAGTCAACAGTCCTTTGAAATTGCGGACCTGAACAATTTGGCGCTGACCCAATTCGATCGTATTGGACTGGGGGACATTGAGGAAAAACACATCGCCGGAATTCAAGCCGTTGAGACCTATTCAAAACTCCGCGTGCTCGGCAAACCAGGAAGTGGTAAGACGACGTTTTTACAATACCTCGCCATTCAATGTAATCGGGGCGAATTTGCAGCCGATCAAATTCCTATTTTTATCTCCCTAAGAGCACTTTCGGAAGAATCCCGACGCAACGATGAATTTAGCCTGTTTTATTATCTTCATCAGGTGCTTTTTTCAGGCAAACGATCGAATTTGGCGGCGCTGGAGACCCTTCTGCAAGCAGGCCGAGTTCTATTGTTACTTGATGGGATGGATGAAGTCTTAAGCCAAGACATTACGGTAGTACTGAAAGAAATTCGTAAGTTTTCAGAAAAATATCATAAAAACCGCTTGATCGCCTCCTGTCGGACAGCCTCCCAAAAACTTCAGCTTCGGGGCTTTACCGATGTCGAAATTGCGCCCTTCACCCAGACTCAAATTACAACCTTCGCGCAGAAATGGTTTGTGGCGCTGACGAAGAGCACTATTCGATCGGGCGAGAATCAGGCCGCTCAGTTTATCGGAAAGTTAGAATTACCGGAAAATTGGCAATTTCGACAACTTGTGGGGACACCGCTGTTTTTGCATTTGGCCTGCTGGGTGTTTCAGGGTCAGGGCAAGTTTCCGACGAAGCAAACTGATTTTTATAAGCAAGGGCTGGATCTATTATTGGGAAAATGGGATGAAGCGCGCGGGGTCGAACGGGATGAAGTGTATCGCGGATTTTTGTTGCCTCAGAAACTCAGATTGCTCAGCCAGCTCGCCGCCGTTACCTTTGAGCATGGCGAATACTTTTTTGAGCAGCAGGTGATTGAGAACTACATTGCTGATTATCTTAAAGATTTGCCTGGTCCCCCGCCCGAACCCGAAGAACTTCAACTCGAAAGTCAAGCCGTGCTCAAATCCATTGAAGCTCAGCACGGGTTCTTAATCGAACGTGCCCGAGGTATTTTTTCATTTTCGTATTTGGTGTTTCAAGAATATTTTACAGCCCGAAAAATCGTCGCAAGTCACAATCTTCAGTCATTGGAACAGGCACTCGGTGGATTGGTCAGCCACATCACCGATCCACACTGGCGCGAAGTCTTTTTGTTGACGACGGGGATGTTGCGCAGTGCCGATTCTCTTGTGCAGTTAATGAAACAGCAGGTCGATGCCTTAGTCGCGCACGATCCGCATCTGCAAGATTTTCTAAATTGGGCCAACCAGAAAGCCCATCAGAAAGCGCCAGCAGATACTCAACTTGCCACTAAGCGATCGTTTTATATGGCGTTCGCAAAGTCTACCCCTGTCGCAGGTCATTTTGTACTGGCCAGCACATTGGATCAAGGAATGTTGCTTGATGCCGTCTTGGAGGAATTCTTGCGAACTTTATCAACGAATCACAATCGAGAGGTAATGGATGTGGAGGCTTGCAATGATGGAATCAATCATATGCTAGGGATGGTTTTGGATCCTGGATTTTCTAAATCTCTCCAACAACTCAAAGAAGAATTACCACTCGCCCATGAAAATGAGGACCATCTCCAAGATTGGTGGACAAAAAACTATTCAGCCTGGGTGGAATCCTTGAGAGGCACGATCGATCGGTATCGCAACATCTACCAGTCCTGGCAGTTCAGCCCCGATCAACAGCAGGTACTTCAGCACTACTACGATGCCAATCAGCTTTTAATAGATTGTTTGAATAGTAATTGTGAAGTCACAGCAGCCATCCGAAAAGAAATCGAAACGACACTTCTCCTTCCCCAAAAAGATTTGGAAGATCGAGAATGGACTGGATGATAGGAGTATTTACCTTCTATAGCAACCCTATCTCACTCGTGAGAATCATAACCTTCTGGCCCCCAAACCCCCAATTCTGGGGGCTATGATTCTTATTCCGTCTCCCCCAGAATTGGGGGCTGGGGGGCGGTCCGTCAGGATTTCATGAATCAATTAGGATTGCTATATTCAGTAACCATTTATGTCGTATTCAACCCAACCGCCCCTGAAATCAAACATCACTCAGCTAATGTAGTTGTATGGAATCACATTTAGATTCGCTATCTAAACCTGCAATCACGAGTTCACATTACTAGGAGGCTACACATCATGATGCTACAACAACGGGCTGTCGGAACATTTTTAAGCTGTGAAGCCACGGAGATAGCCCTGTACGAACTCAAGCGGAACAACTTTCGCATGGATCGCGTTTCGCTGGTGGGACACAACATCAATAGACGAACAGAAGCAACCTTAGGCGGTATGGCTGGCGTCTATCTGAGCCTCGGTTCAATAGCCATTCCAGGGTCCGGAAACGTAATGCTGGCAGGTGCCGCCTCACCGTCTATTCTCATTAGTATTTCCGGTAGCATCATCGGGTCCTTCGGAAAAAGTCTGGCGGGTGGTCTTAATAGTCTAGGCATTCCAAAGACCCGCGCTCAGTTCTACAGCGACCAGATTTCTAAGGGGCATTATCTCGTCATTCTTGAAGGACTGAATGATGGCATCGTTCTTGCTGATTCAATCCTGAAGTCTCGCGGGATTCAGGACTGGTTTAGCTATGACTTACCCGGTGATTTTGGTCGTTATTCAACCAACTCAAACACCTACTATCCAGGAATACCAAAAGGCTTAGTGGCGGCATAGCAGAGATATAGCAGTCAACTTTAGTGTGGTGACAGACTTTTGGGTACTACACCTATTGAGTCTAAGGCATCCCTCAATGGACAGAGAACTGCTATCAATGATGATGTTATTCTTAAGATGGGCAGGTTAATCATTAATCAGGCGATCGCCCTTGCTTGATTACTTGGAGATTAAGGTGATCAAACACTCATTTGAGTTCTACTGCATTGCGTTCTTTTGTATCATTTTAGTCCGATACTTTTTGGTCGCAGGCGGTAGCTATGTGGTCTTCTATTCGCCCCTCAGTCATCGTTTCATTCATTCCACCTTGCCCCATAGACTCCCCTCTTTGCGATCGATTCAGCAAGACATCCAACTGTCTGTGCTCTCTACGTCGATATTTGCGCTGTCGGCGGCTTTGGTTATGTCAGGGTATGGTGAAGGCATGACTCGCCTGTATAGCGATGCTGAGCAGTATGGGTGGTGGTATTTGGGTGTCAGTTATGGACTGGTCTTAGTGCTTCAGGACACGTACTTTTATTTCACTCATCGTTTGTTCCATCACCCCGTACTGTTTCGCTGGCTACATGAAGGACATCATCGATCGCGCTATCCCACGCCTTGGACGTCGTTTGCCTTTGATCCGTTAGAAGCGATCGTCCAATCCTTATTTTTGATGGGAATCGTATGCGTGATTCCGTTGCATTTCATCACACTTATTGCAGTCCTAACCACGATGACAATTTGGGCAGTGCTGAATCACTTAGGCATCGATCGATTACCTGCGAAGTTTCCACATCATTGGTTGGCTCGGTGGTTCATCGGCCCTGCCCATCACAATATCCACCATCTGAAGTATAGGATGCACTATGGGTTGTACTTCACCTTCTGGGATAGGCTGTTAGGGACGCAAGATCCTCATTATGAGAAGGATTTCTTCGCAGCGACGGATGCTTCGGCCTCTGCAAATAAAACGTTATAGCAATAGTTTATGGATCAATAGTTGAACCAGATTTTACAGAAGTCTGCGTTAGGGTATCTTGGAACACCCTTTTATTGTCAATACACTAAAGTCAATACATCATCCGTTTAATGTGGCCCAAATCTATAGATACGAGTCAAAAAAATCTAGTTTTTAAGGAGAAGGGTTTCATGTTATTCTCAAAAATGAGCGAGAACGATTTATCTCGTCTCAGCCAACATCGTGTCGATCGGCTTCTAGGTTTTTTTACCTCTAGCCTTCCGCAATGCAAGATTCGGTTCAATGCTGACCATGTGCTATCAATCTACTGCCCAAATCCAAAGATTCTTCATTCCTTGATGAATGACCTGGAAGATTTGCGGAGTCATGCTTGGTCAATCTTAGGTGTGAGAAAAGTAACACTCTATTTTTGCGAAGAAGAAACCCTGTGTGAGGAAATATTGTGTACTCCATCTTATGGAAATACACCGCTTCGTCCGCCTTTTTAAGCAGATATTGATTGAGATATCTCTATCTCTGATCAATTGATTCAAACCCAATGAAGTACTGGTGTCAAATCTGGTCTTGATGGGTATTATTCTGACATGTGTTCTCTGGTTATTCGGAGTGTCAATCCACATCAGTGGAAGTCTACTCTATTGGTTATGGATTCTGTGCATTATGGGAATCGGCTACACCCTATTTGTCAGAAACCGCGCGCGCTAATCCAACGCTTACGCTAACCCAGTTATCATCCAGTGTGCTCTTATGAATCCTATCTTATCTCCGCTCCAAGCTCCTTCCCCGAAGGAGACCAACCCTGGTGATCGTGCTTACACGCTTCAAGATCGCAGCATTCTAGATCGCAATACTCAAGATCTGAATGTTCAACGTCTTAGTGCTCAAGATCGATCGATGCAAAGTGAACAAACATGCCCCTGTTGCTCAGATATTCTACTGCGTCATGTTTCGGGCGGTCGAATTTATTGGCGCTGTGGCTATTGCTATCAGGAAATGCCTGTGATGGAGGACTACTTTACGTCGTCTCTTTAAAGAGGTTCGATTTAAATCCGATCGACTGACTGAATCGGTAGTTGAAGAGTCAATGTAGTGCCTTGTCCGATTTTAGAATGAACGACGATCGAGCCTTGGTGCTTTTGCATTACCTCGTCACAAATCGAAAGCCCTAGGCCCGTTCCTTTATCAACGGACTTCGTCGTAAAAAACGGCTTAAAGATGCTGGATTGAATCTCTGATGGAATTCCTGGACCATTATCGAAAATCGTAATCTGTACGCAATCATTCATGACTTGAGTCTGAATTTCGAGGTATTTTGGTCCAATCTGAGCCTCGATCGCATCTAAGGCATTGTTAATCACATGCAGAAAGACCTGATTCAGTTGAGCGGGATGGCACGGGATGCTCGGCACTTGGCCATAGTTGCGCTTAACCTCAACCGCAGTGCTCTGAAGTCGATGTCCGAGTAACAGCAGCGTGCTCTCCAAGACATCCTGAATATGGACCGTTTTGGGTTTGACTTCATCAAGCTTAGAAAATGTGCAGAGCGATACGATAATGTTACGAATGCGATCGACTCCGGTTTTCATGGAGTTCATTACTTTAGGCAAATCCCGTTGAATAAAGTCGATATCCAGCGTTTCTAGAGAGGTCTGAATCTCAGGGGTTGCGATCGGATAGGCGGTTTTGTAGAGGTGTAAAAGTTTGAGTAAGTCCTCCGTATGATGATGGAAGTGCTGAATATTTCCATGTATAAAATTAATTGGATTACTGATTTCGTGGGCAATGCCCGCCACCATTTGCCCCAGTCCCGTCATCTTTTCTGACTGGACAATGTGCGCTTGCATATTCTGAAGCTTCACCAGGGTTTCACTAAGCTGCTGCGACTGCAACTGGGCGGCAAGAGTAGTGGCCCGGAGTGCCTTGAGGTTTTCGTAAGCTTGAACGTGGTAGCGAATGCGCGCAATCAGTTCGACAGGTTCAGGAAGCTTAATTAGATAATCATTTGCACCGTAGGTAAAGGCTTCTGCTTTAAGATAGGCATCTTCTTTGCAGGACAAGACGATCATCGGAATGTCTTTCGTGGCGGGGTTGAGGCGGAACCACCTGAGCAACATCAAGCCATCCACATCTGGCATCACCAAATCTTGCAAAATAATACTCGGAGCCAAATCGATCGCCATGCTGATAGCCAACGTCGGATCATTGCAATAGTGAAAGTCAATGTCAGACTCGGTGCGTAAACTGCGCTGGATCATGTCACTGACTAGACTCTGATCGTCAATCAAAAGAACAGAAATGCGCGTCTCCCCACCGCCACCGATGCCGTCTGTGACATCATAGTACGGAACTAAGTCACACTGAGCGTGGCCCATATTGGATGCAGTGTTTGTTGGACGAGCTGATGGTGGACGAGCTGATGGTAGACGAGCAGAGGCGATGAAAGAGTTGGGTGACACGTTTGCCTCAGAAGATGAGTTGTTGGAGTAGTGATCAAAAGAGTATGTCCTACACATAGAGTGCCCGTAATCCAACTTAGAATCACTACAAAACAAGGATTCAACTCTGTCCATAAATTTGCTTGACAGTCTCTCGAAATCGCCTAGTATCATGCGGCGTAAATAAGCCAGGTATTTAGAACCTCTCCGTTGGGTTTGGGGCACGGCGTGCCATGCCCCTACAAATCTATCTTTCCAGAGAC
>JAYUJY010000053.1:0-37230 GCA_043764895.1 Synechococcales cyanobacterium
CCAACGGCTTCTTCACACTAAGGACAGTATGAACAACTCAATTTCTGGTAGTTTAGGCTTAATTGCGACATTATTCTCAATTACGGCCATTACTGCACAACCCCAAGCTGGTCTTGCACAAGCCACTGCTGCAAGTTTGGAAACGAATGAGGCGAAGTTCTCTACCGTGACCCCAGCGCCCCTCACTGCTTCTTCCGCTTCAGACTCAGGGTCTGATGCCGTCAAAGTGGGTGAACAAGCCATCCAACGGGCGAAAACCCTGAAGGGTGAAACGGTGGCTAAAGTCCAAACCCATGAGAGTGCGGGTCAACAGATTGCGACGCTGTACGTTCGCAACATTCCAGTTCTCACGTTTACGATGCCTCAGACGACTGTTGCAGACGAAACGAAAATCGGGACGGTGAAGGCTGAGTCTTACACCCGCCAAAAAACAAAGTCGGTTTCGAGTGATGCTCAAGACGCCTCGAATTCTGTAGCTCGTTCTTTTGGCGCTTCCGAACCCCAAGATCCGACGGCACGGGCCAGCGAGATCGCGGCGAAAATAAATCAACTCTATCGGGATGGCGTAGACGCAAAACAAATTGCGGTCTCCTGGAAAGAAGTTAAGGATGCTCAAGGTCAGAAGTCAGGCCAGTACTTGATTTCTGCCAATCGATCGGAATTGGTGACGATCAACTCCACGACCTTATCGGCGGGAAGCAACCGAAACCTAGAGCAAGATGCGCTCCAAGTCACGAATCGTCTTCGCCGTCTCCTCGGAGATGCAAGCCCAGTGACCCAAATCGAAGGAATGCCTAAAGTGATGGCAGCGGTGCTCTCGCCTGATTCGAGTGTTACTCTCTCGACCGTCAAAGGCTGGGCGTCTTGGTATGGTCCTGGATTTAATGGCAACCACACGGCTAGCGGTGAGGTGTTCAATCAAGAAGCCTTGACGGCAGCGCATCCTTCTCTGCCCATGGGCACTAAACTTCGCGTGACCAATCTGGACACGGGGCGTACAGTGGTGGTTCGGGTGAACGATCGGGGGCCTTATGCAGGCGATCGGATTTTGGATTTGTCGGCAGGGGCCGCTCGGGTCATAGGTCTGATGGACTCTGGCGTTGCGCCCATTCGGCTAGATGTTTTGGGTCGCTAGTTAAGGATACGAGATTTAAATCTGAATCGGAACCTATCGATCGGCCCATTCCCTAAAAAGAATTTGGGCCGATTTCTTATAGGTAGGCTTGTGAGATTTAGAGTCTGCGATCGGGAATGGTTAGACCTAAGAGAGATTGAGAAGCTAAATGAGAATCTGATTGAGTGGTCACGTTAGAAGCTAAATGAGAAGCATCGGGTAGGGCTGCATCCTTTGACTGGATGAGCACGAGAAAGTTCCCCAGCCCCATGGGATTAATTAGACGGTGCAGGACTTCGCGCTGGGCCAGCCGATTGTTTATTTCTTGGATACTGCGAGTCTCAGTCTGACTGAGGGCGGCTATGGTTTCCCCGAGTCCCAACGCCATCAAAAACAGAGCTTGCTGAGTCGTTCCGCAATGGGTTAGGCCGAGGATTTTGCCGTGGTTTTCTAAGGTTGTGAAGTCTACATGGGCAGTGAGATCCTGGAGTCCCACCTTTTCGTAAGGGGTATCGGTGGGCCGATGCTCAAAATATCCGGTGAGCGTGCCATCGTGCCGCACCTTGGAGTAGTAACGGGAAGCGGGGTAGCCATAATCAATGGTGATCACATAGCCGCGCGCCAAACGATCGTTCACCGTGGTCAGCCAGTCTATTGCATTCAAATTGACTTCGGTTCGATACCCTTCGGCGTACTGGCTGAGATCAAGGCCGAGATGCTCAAAGTATTCAGCGAGTTTTGGAGTAGAGAGATCGCCAATATGATCGACAAATCGATCGCCGTCCCAAGTAACGTAAATCTCCTGAAGTTTGCCCGCGCGCACGATCACTCGATGGACCGGAAACGCGTCAACTAGCTCGTTAGAAATGAAACAGCCCTGCACGGACGCCAGCGGAATCTCGTCCCACGATCGCCACTGAACTTTGGCAAGTTTGGCATTAGATTCGGCTGAAACCCAAGGCGCAAGGTGCTGCTGCTGGACTCGGCGCAGGCTGGGCGATCGTTCGACGATGGTGTAAGTCAGAGCATGGCTGCACTCCGGCGAAATCTCGGGGAGCGCCTTTAGAATATCTGCGGCCCAAATCCCTTGGCCTGCACCCATTTCTACTACATCAAAGCGATCGGTTCGACCTAGATTTTCCCAGCAGTTCACCAGTTGCCGCGCCATGCAAACTCCAAACTCAGCGCTCAAATGCGGTGACGTATAAAAATCGCCTGCCGCCCCGATGTGAGTCGCCCGAGTGGTGTAGTATCCCCATTCTTCGTGGTAGAGCGCACCCTCCATAAATTCCGCAAAGGTCATTAGGCCTCGATCGGCTATCTGGCGGATTAAACCCTCGCATAATTGCGGATGTCCGGGAAAGCTCTGAGGACGATCGGACGAAGTTGGCACTATCATTCAGCGTTATTGCACTCCATAACCACAGATCAAAACCATAAAAAACGTAGGGATGGAGACCATACCTACGTTTAAAATAAAATTTCTATAAACCTTGAAAGTGATAAATCCAATACGGATTTATTCGGCGAGCAAAGTTTAATATTGACTTATACTGCGGTAAGAACCGTATCTGCCTTAGGTGCGACGAAACTTTCGGTATCGAAGGCGACAATAAACTTGCTGTTGGGCTTCGTATTGTTCAACACTTTCATGTAAGCGTCTGCATCGTTGCGGCGACGGAAACGGCTAACCGGGTGACGCGCATCTTCAGCCGCGATTTGAAAAATAACCCAGGGTGTCAGTTGTGCTTGGTATTTCATTAAAATTTGGCCAGTGATGGGTAAAGGGAATCAGGCATTATTAGTTGTCAAAACGAAACGATCGTTTCACTGAATGAGAAAAAGTCAGAAAATGAGTTTTGTCTCAGATGAGGTGTATCTGAGAATGCGCTATCCCTAACAAGCTACTAAAGATCATGCAGATTAACGTTTTATATCCTAGAAGGTTAACAGTCTAGTTAAATCTAGCAATCTAGTTAAATCTAGCGTTTCTTCTTTCAAGGACCGAAACGGACTACAAGAGCTACGAATGACCGCAGTGCATTACATTAGCACAACACATCACACAGTCAGGAATTCACATCTATTCTTAGAGATTTAAGCGTCACTAATTTATGAATGCCAAGTTTGATTAAATCTCAATCTCGCGGAAACTGCAAGAAGTATGTGCGTACCACTGTGTCGAATTCCGGACGTTTTTCAGCTTTTTTTGAGGATATTCACACATTTTCTATCGATCGATCGGTTCAAATTTTAGGGTCAAGATTTAACTTGGCATTAATTTAAATCTAAATAAACTTTAAATGAAATTTAGACTTAAAAAGCGGGGATCATGACCTATCCCCGCCTCGTTAATTAAATTTCGTCGTGATCTCTGGCTTGTTCTTGCCTGATCTCGGACTGGTCTCAGCGTTTATCGATCGACGGAACCCATTACCACGTCAATGCTTCCTAAGGTGATGAAGAGATCCGCGACCTTCAAGCCCTGCACCATTTGGGGAAGTGCCTGGAGATTGTTGAAGTCCGCCGGACGGATTTTCAAGCGCCAAGGATACATATTATCGTCGCCCATGATAAAAATTCCCATTTCGCCACGACCTGCTTCAAGGCGGACATAGTGCTCACCTTTCGGGATTTTGAACGTGGGCGCAATTTTCTTGGAAATGTATTGGAAATCAGGTGCATCCCATTGAGATTTGGGTCCAGCCATGGTGCGCTGAGCTTCTAGGTTCTCGTAGGCTCCACCGGGAATCTGGTCGATCGCCTGCTGGATCATTTTGGTCGATTCGCGCATTTCTTGAATGCGAACGGTGTAGCGCGCCAGACAATCGCCTTCGGTGGCCCAAGCCACATCCCAATCCAATTCGTCGTAGCACTCATAGTGATCCACTTTGCGCAGATCCCACTTCACACCCGACGCCCGAAGCACTGGACCCGAACAGCTAAAAGCGATCGCATCTTCGCGAGACAGAACGCCCACGCCTTCGAGCCGCCGACGGAAAATCGGGTTATTGGTAATCAGCTTTTCGTATTCATCCAGCGCCGGGATGAAATAGTTGCAAAAGTCGCGACATTTCTCAAACCAGCCATAGGGCAAGTCTGCCGCCACGCCGCCGACGCGGAAATAATTATTGTTCACCATGCGATAGCCCGTCGCTGCTTCAAACAAGTCGAGAATCATTTCTCGTTCGCGCAACGTGTAGAAAAAGGGCGTCGCACCGCCGAGATCGGTGATGAAGGGTCCGAGCCAAAGCAGGTGATTGACCAGACGGCATAGCTCCAGCATGATCACGCGAATGTAACTCGCCCGCTTCGGCACGGGAATCCCCGCCAGTCGCTCAACGGCGTTGACCGTAATGGCTTCGTTGTACATGCCGCCATAGTAGTCCCATCGGCTGGTGTAGGGGATGTACATGATGGTGGTGCGGTTTTCGGCGATTTTTTCCATGCCGCGATGGAGATAACCCAGCACGGGTTCGCAATCGATTACATTTTCACCGTCTAGGGTGACGACCAACCGAAAACATCCATGGGTGGCCGGATGGTGCGGTCCCATATTGATGACCATGGGTTCGGTCTTGGTCTCGATCATTGGCATGGCTAATGTTCTCCCGTTCGATCGCACGTTGCGTTAGTCGATATTTACTCTTAATTATACGGATGTATTTAACTTCCTATTGACAATCGGCGCAAAATAATCTGAATCGATCGCGTTTCAGCCTGAATAGTGACCGGAATATTCATCGCAGATAAAATTTCCTGTGCCAAGACTCGCCGAAACGAGGGGGTGAACTGAGTGGGAATTGCGTTGGGGTTTGAAGGAGTCGTTGAAGGGGGTGCTGTCTCGTCGTGGGGATCGGGAATCGTCAGGGTGACGGTGTTTGCGTCTTGGGTGAGCAGGAGTTCGAGCTTGCCTCCATCAAGGAGTGAAACAGCCCGATCGATTAAAATGACGATCGCCTGACGCAAATAGGCTTCATCGGCTTGGACCAGAATTTCATCCTCTAAGGCCGGAATAATCAGTTTAAGATTTCGGGTCTCGGCTTGCATTCGGGTCATGAAGTAAACTTCTTGCAACATTGGAGACAAATCCACGTTGGTCGATCGGATCTCTAAGGTTCCGGTTTGGAGCTTGGAGACTTTGATGACTTCATCGAGCAGCCCAATAAATTTTAGTGCGGCCTCTTGAGCAATTTCCACGTATTCGCGTTCTTCTTCTGGGCTATCGCAGAGGTCGGCGCTGATGAGTTGTAAACTGCTGATCAAGGCATTCATGGGCGATCGCAATTCGTGGGCCGTCCGGGCGAGGAAGCTCGATTTGAACTGGGCAAGGTCTATTGCGGCTTCGTAGGCGGGCAGCGTAATTTCGGACAGTGGGGCTGACAGCGAGTTTGACGACGGCTGTGACGATCGCATTTGCTTAAAACGTAAGGCATTTAGCCCGACAGCGATGATGCTGCCTACTCCTATTGAGGTCCAATCCATACTATTTTATCCCTCGATCGATTTCTTATTTCTCAGATTTTAAGGGACTGGGCGGGTTCGCTCCGATCGATTTGGGAAGATAATTAAACTAGACAAAAGGCTGACTCATCACCCCTTGTATCCAGGAGATCTTTACAAATGATGTCCCCTACCGACTTAGCGCCAAATTTAACATCAGATTTAAACCCAAATTTAGCTCCAGATTTAACATCAGATTTAAACTCAAATTTAACTCCAGATTTAGATTCAAACTTGCCTCTAGATTCGCCTCTAGATTCGCCCCCAGATTTAGCCTCAGACCTAACTTCTGTTTTAACTCAGTATATGAGCGATCGGGGGATTCCTAGCTTTCGGGCACTGAGCCAGCAATCGGGCGTGTCCAGAAGTGCAATCGATCGACTCCGTAGGGGGCAAGTGCTTCAGATGCAAGTCAATACGCTCCTTAAGCTAGCAAACTTTCTGAAGCTTGATCTTGAAGCCTTGGTCCGATCGCTTTCTGTGCTAAATTCCGACCCGGATATTCAGTCTGTAGCCCACCCTGCGGTCATGTCTGAAGAAACCTTCCAACGATCGGCTCTTCACACCCTAGAACCTTGGCTTCTCCAATGGTCCGCCGCTGCCAACGCCGCCCAACGCAATCCCCAGCTTGCGGCAGCAAAGCTCTTACCGTTGCTGCGTCCCATAGATATTTTGCTGACTGAGTGGGGCGTCGAAATATTGGGCCGGGTGGGCGAGGAGTTGCGGTATGACCCAACTCTTCATCAAAGCATGGAGTCCGGGATGCCCATTCAAACGGGCGATCGCATTCGGGTTCGGTTCTCAGGTTATCGCTATAAAGGGAATCTGCTACATCGTGCGAAGGTCAGTCGATCGCCCGGTTACTAGGCTTGGCGGCTGTCTATGCACGGCTGTCGGATTTAACTGATCTCGGTCTCCGATCGCCGTAATTGTTGAATTTGGGCCAAGGTTAGATCGGTCATCTGTGCAATGGTGGCGTCATCTACTGTGGCAAGTAGTCGCTGGGCGATGGTGATCTTCGCCTGATTTTCCCCTCGTTCTAGCCCCTCAGCTAATCCCTCAGCTAATCCCTCAGATCGTCCTTGTTTCAGCCCTTGTTTTAAACCTTGTTTTAGACCTTGTTTTAAACCTTCAGCCAGCCCTTGCTTATTTCCTTTGACGATCGCGTTGCGTTGGTCATGAATGAACATTTCCCGGTTTTCTAGATCTTCGAGTTCTTCCCGGCTGAGATTGGATTGATTCGCTACGGTAAAGGCTCGTTGAATGGCCGATACATTCTCCATGGAGGCGGGCACTGATTCAAGCTGGCGTGCATTCTGAAGGAAGTAGATCCATTGCTCTGTCAGCCCCTCTACCTGATTTAGGGCTTGATGAAACTTAGGCAGTTCAACAAAGACGAGTTCGAGTCCGTCGATCGCATAATCGGTTAGATCACTCTTTTCCTTCAGCACAAACCGCGAAATCACCGCATCAAGATCCTGAAACATCTCAAAATCAGTAATCGTGAGCGCAATCACGGGATTGAGTAAGGTGTAATCCTCTCCGATGTCGAGCTGCGTTGAAAAAGCTTTGGCCGCGTTGTACAAAACCCGTTGTTCAAACCCCTCGACGTTCAATACCTGCATTTCGATGATCACAGTCTGACCGCCGGAAAGGGTCGCTTTGACATCCAGAAAGGTATCTTTCATGCCTCGAATGCGAGGTGCTTGGTAGGGATTAAGGATATTAACTGACTGCACGACATCTTCACCGCCGTACAAAATCCCATTTAGAAAGCTGACTAAAATGTCTTGGCTCTGTTCAGAACCAAAGATTTTTTTGAAGGCGAAGTCGGTTTTGGGATTGATAAATATCATGGTCGATCGAGGCTTCCCAATAATTGACTGGAGTCTATTTTGGCTAGATTAATTTTAGCACGGAGCCTTCGGTCATCTTTTTTTACATTGCTCTAAATTAACTATATCAAGGTTTGTTCGATCGCCCCTTCTGCGTCTAGTGAAATCGCCTGTAGTTTGGCGATCGTTTGTGCGTCGGCTGTTTTCCAGAGCTTTCGCTGATGGGCTTCTAGGAGACGTTCGGCCATGTCACGCGCGGCCCAGACGTTGCTTTTTTGGAGAAATTCCTGGACGGTTTCATCGAATAGGTAAGCTTGCGCGATGCCTTCGTACATATGGTCTGGAACCTCGCCCGTCGTCGCACTGTAGCCAAACAAAAAGTCCACAGTTGCAGACATCTCGAATGCACCTTTGTAGCCATGACGCATCACGCCCGCGATCCACTTTGGGTTTATGACGCGCGATCGATAGACTTTTGCAATCTCTTCAGAGAGCGATCGGACTTTGGGGTTGGCGGTGTTGGAGTTGTCGCCAAAATAGGTGGTGGGCTGCGTTGCTGAAAGCGATTTGACGGCTGCAACCATTCCGCCTTGGAATTGGTAATAATCGTCAGAATCGAGCAAGTCGTGTTCCCGATTGTCTTGGTTTTGCAGCACCACTTGCAACCCGGTAATTCGGGCTTGGAATGCCTTTGGCGCGGCTTGTCCACCGCCTTTTCCCGTGTAGGCATAGCTGCTCCAGTTTAGGTACGCCTGCGCGAGATCGCGATCGTCTTTCCAGTTTTGCGATTCGATTAAGCCCTGCAATCCTGCGCCATAAGCACCGGGCTTTGAGCCAAATACGCGATACTGCGCTTGTTCTAGTGCAAGATGCGCGTCTAAGCCTTGACTAGTCCAGGTTTGGGTGTCTTTTTTGACGGTGTGTGCGATCGGATTATCGTCGCTGGATTCATTTAAAGTAGACACGAGCGCGGATGCTTGGTGAAATAATTCGATTAGGTTTGGGAATGCATCCCTGAAGAATCCTGAAACGCGAAGGGTGACATCAACGCGAGGACGACCAAGGGTGCGAACGGGAATGACTTCAAAATCTACTACCCGCCGAGAGATGCCATCCCACACGGGTCTGACCCCCAGCAGTGCAAGCGCTTGGGCCAAATCATCGCCCCCCGTTCGCATGGTGGACGTTCCCCAAATGGACAGTCCGAGGGTCTTTGGGTATTCGCCATTTTCCTGGGTGTAGCGTTCGACTAGAGTTTCAGCAGCCTTACGCCCGATATCCCAGGCGCTTTCGGTGGGGACCGATCGGATATCGACTGAGTAAAAGTTCCGTCCGGTCGGCAAGACTTCGGGTCGTCCGCGAGTAGGTGCGCCAGAGGGTCCAGCCGGGATGTATTGGCCGTCCAGTCCTCGAATGAGATTAGTAATTTCGTCGGTGGTTTTGTAGAGTCCGGGCAGCAGGATTTGTGCGATCCACGATAGTTCCGATTGCAAAGGCGCATGGCATTCGATAGGTTTGCCAGAGATCACTGCATCTACTAACTCGATCGCAACCTGTTCAATCCGATCGATCGCATTTTTGACCGATCGAAATTCGCCGCCTAATAATTCTGCTGGATCGACTGTCAATGGGTCAAAATCAAACCCTAACTCTTCGGCAATGGCACGCGATAAACCAATCCTTCCCGCTTGCGGATAACGAGCAATCGCAATCACGAGATCTCGCAATTGCGATCCGGAAGGACACACGCCCAGGATATGTAATCCATCTCGAATTTGTGCTTCCTTGAGTTCGCAGAGCGATCGATCGAGATGACTCATGACTGTATTTTCAAATCGCGCTTTCAACTCCTCTGCCGTGAGTTTTAAACCCAAATCAGCGTTTAACTCACTGACTTCTAATAGGTTTAGAATCTTTTCGCGCAGTGGCTTCATTCGCGTGGGATCCAGATTCATCGCTTCGTAATATTCGTCAACTAGATTTTCTAACGCTTGCAAATCGCCATACAGTTCCGCTCGGGTCATCGGCGGCGTCAAATGATCAAGAATAACCGCCTGCGATCGACGTTTGGCTTGGGCACCTTCGCCCGGATCGTTGACAATGAAGGGGTAAAAATGCGGCATTGGACCCAAGGCGACTTCAGGATAACACTGCTCTGAAAGTGCGATACTTTTCCCCGGCAGCCACTCCAAATTTCCATGCTTCCCAACATGCACGATCGCCGATGCCCCAAAAGTCGATCGAACCCATTCATAAAAGGCTAAATAATCATGGGTTGGCTCTAAATCTGGCGCATGGTAATTGAGTGATGGATCGGTATCGTAGCCTCGTGCGGGTTGGATGCCGATGAAGATATTTCCAAGTTGAATCCCTGGTACGACAAAATTAGGGTTTGACGCAACACCCCAGCGTTTCTCCATTCCATCCTGAATCTCTAATGGCAGCGTTGCAAAATACGTTAAGTAATCTATGTTTGATAGCGATTGGTATACCGATCGAATTTCGCGTCCCTCGACATCATTAGTCACGCCCCGAGTCAGCCATTGGATCAGTTCATCGCCATCTTCAGGAATTTCAGAGACGAGGTATCCCGCCTGTTTCAATGCGTTCAAAATCTCCACACAGCTCTGCGGAGTATCCAGCCCAACGCCATTGGCCAGCCGTCCATCTCGGTTTGGGTAATTGGCTAAGATCAAGGCTACCCGTCGATCGCACACCTGTGTCACCGACAAATTGACCCAATTCTTCGCCAGATCTGCTACAAATTTAATTCGATTTTGCACAGGCTGATAGCCCACCACCTCCGTCTGCAATCGGGGATGCTTCTCCTGCACCGCTTTGAACGACACGGCTCGACTAATAATCCGTCCATCCACTTCCGGCAACGCCACATTCATAGCCGTATCTCGCGGCGACAAGCCTCGCAGTTGGGCCGCCCAATCCACCTCTGTGCCGCCACTTAAGATCATCTGGAGCACGGGGATATTAAGTTGCTGCCACAGTTCGGGCGCATCGGGATGGTTCGGCGTTTCGATCGCGCTATGGGTCTGACTATACAGTGGGACAGGGTTCAACACCGAAAAACTGGTCGTATTTAACAACGCTAGAATAGACGGCTCGTCTTTGGGTTTGAATACGCGCAATATATCAAACTGCACTTCCGGATCCCGCAGTGACGCGACAAAAACGGGAACTGGAGTGAGATCACGATCGATCAACGCCTGACACATGGCATCGATCGGAGCTGTGTTTCCGGCAAGATAATGCGCGCGATAAAAAAGAATGCCAACTCTAGGATGCTCAATCTTAAACACTGGAAACGGGTAAAGCCCTACTTTTGGAATAACATTCGGATCATCAAAACCAACGCATAATCCTAAATATCGATCGCCCAAAAAACGCAGCAAATTCTTAAAATTCCCAACGCCGCCTTCTGTAAAATATCGCCATACCTGATTCACATCCACCAGCGGAACGGTCGATCGACTGGTCAAGGCCGGATCAGGTCGATCGTCTCCTGGCACTACGATTAACTTTGCCCCAGTTCGATCGGCAATATCCTGAACGACTTCTAATCCATAGGCCCAATAGCTCACGCCACCCAACAACCGCACGACAATCACTTGAGCCTGTTCAAGCACATCATCCGCATACGTATCAATGGTTAACTCCTGCTGCAACGCGAGTAAACTTGCCACGCGCACCTCTGCCGCATCCGGAAGCTGATCGACGGCTCGGGCTAGGGCACTAATGTCGGTATCCTGCGCGGTAATGATGACGATCGATGCGGGATCTTGTTGAATATAAACAACCCCGTCATCTTCTGGATTCCAGCCTCCCGGCATTGCAGCAATCCGATGCATGATGCGATCTCACTAAGATGGGTTGGACTTATTATTCTAAGCCCCGATCGCCCTAGAGTTCGCCAAACTGTTCACGATAGCGATCGAGTTGCTGCTGTAAAGCTTCAGTTCTCGATCGTTCACCTATTAACGTAGCCTGGGCCTGTTGTAATTGAAGTCGTTCAGCTATTAATTCTGCTTGACGATCTTCAGACTGTTCATACAACTCATCCAGCATGAGCAATTTCTCGCCCGTATCTAATCGATAAAACGAAATGAGTGCGCCACTCGTTTCTAGCCGCAAACCCAGTGCTTGACTGATTCCTGTTTCGATCGATCGATACTCCTCACCCACTAATTGATAGCCGCGCAACTTTTCTGGAATCCACTCGCCTTTGGGATCAAACTGCCAATACTCCTGAATTCCAATCTGCTCATAAAGCTGCTTCTTAAATCCATCATCCTCTTTTTTCGTTCCAGGAGACGTCATCTCAAAAACCACCCGTGGAATCTCGCCCTCTTCCCAAATCTTGTAGTTATCCCGACTCCCCGGCTCCACCCCAAAAATCATCATCACATCCGGAGCACACCGCAATCTCGGCAATCCCTGCGCATAGTACAAGTATTGATTTCCCATGACACACGCCTGTTCGTTACGCAAATACTGTCGCAATAGTGCGATCGTAATCAAAATTACATACAAATGATCGAACGTCTCTGCCACGGGCTGACCGTCTCCAGAAGGGTAATGAATAGGCGAGGTAATGATTGCAGTCATGGACGTCTCCCTAAGGATAAACCTCAATTATGATCGGGGGTATGCGGAGTCAATATTTATTGCACCACTGCAATACAGTCGATTTCTACCAGCACATCTTTCGGCAATCGTGCAACTTCAACGCAGGCCCGAGCGGGAGCCGTCGCCTCATCGAAATACTTTGCATAGACGCCATTTACGGTGGCAAAGTCATTCATATCTTTGAGAAAAACGCCTGTTTTCACGACATCCCCGAAGGTCGCTCCTGCTGCTTCCAGTACCGCCTTCAGATTGGCCATCACCTGTTCCGTTTGTTTCACCACATCGTCAGTACCCACGATCGCACCCGTTGCCGGATCTAAAGCAATCTGCCCCGACAAAAAGACCATTCGCCCCGATGCAACGATCGCTTGATTATACGGACCCACGGGAGCAGGCGCTAAATTTGTTTGGATTACCGATCGAGTCATGACACATTCCTTTAGGAGACAGCATTGAAGATTAATCTATTTCAATGTTAGAGCAGTATTGGCATCCCATTAGGAATTAGCAGCAGGACGCCTCAGCCGTAGTTTCTTTCTCGACCGACCAAGACAGCAACTTCTTGATTCAGTCGATCGCCTGTTTCATCATTAGCCACATCTAAATCGTAATCCATTTGCAGTCCTAACCAAAATCGTGGCGACATGTCAAAGTAACGACCTAAGCGAAGCGCTGTATCTGCCGTAACTCGTCGTTTGCCGTGAACGATTTCATTAATACGCCTTGCCGGAACTCTTAAAGCCAAAGCCATTTGATTTTGACTAAGATTCATTGGCTTGAGAAATTCTTCTAAAAGAACCTCACCAGGATGAACTGGCATCAGCTTATCTTCATTCATTTCTTCACCTCAATGATAATCAACGATCTCTACATCTAAGGCTTCACCGTCTTGCCATTCAAAGCAAATCCGCCATTGGTTGTTAACTCGAATACTATGTTGGCCTTCTCTATTGCCGATCAAACGCTCCAACCGATTAGCGGGTGGAACCCGGAGATCTTGAAGGGTTTCCGCACGACTCAGCATCCGTAGTTTTCGCAGTGCCACCTGCTGAATGTCTGAGGGTAATTTCCGTGAACGCTGACGCTCAAAGATTTTTTGAGTTTCTTTATCTTTGAAATTTCGTATCACACCTTTAATCGCATTGCCGTGCATTCATAGTCTATAACGCAATGCGTTAAACGTCAAGAGTTACACCTCAGTCACTCAGTTCAATAATGGGTCTGATCATCACCGTGCAGCCTAGGATGCCTCAGCCGTGGTTTCTTTTTTGACCGATCGTTTCAAAGTGCGCAAATGTTGTTTGACTAGATCCGCCGAAAGCCGATCGCCGATTTGGGTATAGCGCTCTGCGGCGGAGAGAAATGCCTTCGTGGATTTTGTGATTTCCCGTTGGTTGGCGAGGGCGAGGGCGTAGTTGTGATAGGCCACGCCGAGATCAGGGCTGACTCGAAGCACTTGGACAAAATAGTTGGCGCTGCTGCGGTATTGACCTCGACAGTACTGGCTCACCCCGCGCTGAAAAAGCGATCGAACCTCTTTGCTAAGTTCGGACGGGACGGGCATCACTTCTAGAAAAACGACGTCGATGCTTCCGGTGCCTTGATAGGCCCACACCATAGCACCCACAAAGGCACTGGCGACGGCACCGAGGACGAGAAGAACAATGGTGAAATTTGACATGTTATGTTTGGGATGAATTGCTAATAATAATTAGTCTAATCCGTCCAGTCTAAGAGGTATCTCCGGTCGTGAATCATTCTTAATCTAATTCACAAATACCTAACCCATAAATACTTAACCCACAAAGACAAACCGAGGCAGCGAATGAACCACTCCATTGGGCAACACAATCTCCACCTGCACGCTCTCATTCATCCCACTCACCACTTCCGCAAAAATCGATCGATCCGTCGTCCCTTGCCCTTCAAAGCGTTGTTCAATCAAAACGGTGCGATCGTCGCTGAGACGTAAGATGATTCCCGATGGCATCGGTTCTGGCGTTGCAGATTCCAATACCACTAGGATTTCCCATTCTGCATTAGACACTTCACTCGTCATGACATACAGTCGCAGCGGAATCTTCGCGACGGTGATCGTCTGGGATGCTCCTTGCGCATTGTCCGCCAGCCGAATCCCTCTTCGGGCAAGGGATTGCAATATTTGAGGCAGTTCACTCCGCACGCCTACGCATTGTTGCAACGGCGTCCAGTCCAGCGCCTCCGAAATTGCATCAATGCCTTGATTAAAGTGTCCCTGAATCCAACTGCGAAGATTCACGACCCGATCGTTCACGCTAGGGACAACAGTTGGTAATGCAATGATTTGAGCCTCCGCGCATCGCAATGCCAGCAGCAACGTCGCAGGATTAGAATCAAATGCGGCGATCGGCAATTCAGAATCATCACCGACACGGGTGGAGGATTGGATCAACGATTGAAACAATTCCGATCGAATGAATCCTGAAACCTTGACCTGACCTTGTTCTTCTGCCACTTGCGTCAAAATGTAAAAGTGTGCAGGATCCCAGTTCCGCTTGACACAGACAAATTCTTCTTCAGCCGCACTGACCATCAGCCCCTGCACTTGAAAGCCTTGAGTCATCCAACGGTTCTCTGAGTGGTCGCCTTTCATCAAACTTGCCGTCAGATGTTGTTCGACAAACCAGGTTTCTAGGCCAATCTGTGCAAGGGTTTCAAGATACGGTATCCAGCTCTTGCCTGCGCCTGCTTGCTGAATTTGGTCTGCGGTCAGTTCTATGGTCGCACCATCAAGCGCATCGAAATCCAACGCAGCGCAATCCAGTCCCTCAAAATCAAGTGCAGTATCGAAAGAAAGAGAAGTCATAGCTCAAAAAACGTCCTAAAACTAGCGTTCATCCAGGTCTTCCACAAGACTTAATTCTTTATCCATCCAGCTTATGCACTTTTTTGCTATCGTGCGTGGACCCGTTATTAATTTTGCCACATGTGGACCTCTCTCCTCACCCAACATCGTGCGATCGCCATCATCCGCGCGCCTGAGTTTGAGGTGGGATTAGAAATGGCGCGATCGGTGGCACGGGGGGGACTGCATCTGATCGAAATCACCTGGGACAGCCCTGAGCCACAGCGTCTGATCGAAACCCTACGGTCAGAACTCCCCAATTGCACCATTGGGACGGGCACGATCGTCACGGTCGATCAGCTTAAAAGTGCGATCGCCTGCGGTGCCCAATTTGCGTTTTCGCCCCACTGCAATCCCGCGATTATTGAAGCCGCCAACCTCGCTAAGCTCCCCATCGTCCCCGGTGCCCTCACCCCCACCGAAATTCTCACAGCATGGAATGCTGGGGCCGATAGCGTCAAAGTTTTTCCGGTGAGCGCCCTCGGCCATGCGTCTTACATCAAATCTCTCCGAGACCCACTGAAGGGGATTCCCCTGATTCCAACGGGCGGCGTGACCCTTGAAAATGCAGCAGAGTTCTTAGCGGCAGGCGCAATAGCCGTCGGGCTTTCCACCAGCTTGTTTCCGATCGAATGGGTTCGCGATCGATCGTGGAATCAGGTGCGCGATCGGGCAAAGCAGTTGTGCGATCGGCTGCATCTATTGAACCTCGGGGTTCGCGGGGACGGTTTCGGGCTGGGCTTGGGCGGTGGGGATGACGTCAGGATTGCGTAATTGCGTTTGGCTGAAGGTCTGCAAGGCGGTGCTCCACACCATGTAACCGGATGGGTTCAAATGCAGTCCGTCGGTGGTGAGGTCCGATCGCAAGAATCCTTCTTTGTCGGCAAACAATGGATGTAGATTCAGAAACAAAACTTGCTCTTCTTTCGCTAAACCTGCCAGTTTTTGATTGAATTTCACAATCTGGTCGTTCGGAATTGCTAACACCTGCTCAGCGTCATCTACTCCCATCATCGCAGCCCCATGAGGCAACACGGCTTGAACCACAATTTCAGTACTAGGATGCTTTTGCTTAAAGTTCTGAATCATGGTGCGATAGCTTTCAATTACTTCGTCTACCGTGCTGCCTTTCTTGAAGTCGTTGATTCCGGCCATGACAAAAATGGTCTGAGGCTTGGTCTCATCTAGAAACGAAATCCGCTTGACCATCGCCGCCGTTGTATCTCCCGAAATCCCTTGGTTCAACCAAGCGCGATCGCTCGGCAACTGATCCGCCGGAAACCACAAACTCAGCGAATCGCCTAGTAATATCGTCATGCGCTCAGGTTGCTGCTTGGCTACTGCCGCCGCTTCTTGCTTCAATACATCTAGCCACTGCTCATAGGTGAGAGAAGTCCGATCGCTGGCTCCCGTTTCCGGAACTGCCACGGCGACAGGCGTTGGTATCGCAGGGGTTTCTGCCCTTATGGACAACCCCGATGGAAAGATTCTTTCAATCAACGGCGCGATGCGAGGATGCCGAAGGACTCGGTTCGTCAATGCCGGATTTGCAAACGCAATAGAAACCCCCAACAGCCCAATCCCATTAGTCGCAATCAACACTGAAGCCCAAGCAGGTAATCGCTTGCGGGATGCAGGCTGAATTGCGCTGCTCTTTGGCTTGACATTGATCGGGGTCGAAGATGGGATGTCTAATTGCTGAGTCATAAGGCTAGGGGTAAAGATGGTGCAAAAGATTGCTTTGAGTCTAGCAGACGATCGTAGATTTAGGGTGCCTACCTCAAAAAATAGGGGTGTAAACGCTGTATGTAGGGGCTGTCACCTGGTTGCAGAGATATGAACCTCATACTCCCCAACCGCTGGATGCGCCCCCTAAGGATATTGAATTAGAAGGAATACTTCAATTGGCCCTGAATTGCATGGCGGGTCGTGGATTGATCCCCTAGCACTGTTTCGTAACCCACCATGACAGAGATGGAATCCTGAATCTGGCCTCTAACACCAAGACCCAAACGGACAATATCTGAGTTACTCTTCCCTACTCGGCTACGAATGGGGATTCCTGGCTGGGTCGCGAGTTCTGTTGTAATAGCACGGCTACTGTCAGTTAATTCATGCTCATAGTTGATATTGAAAAAAGGTGTCAGAGTAGATTGATTCCATCGAATGTCATAGGAGAACTGGCTTCCAAAACTTACGATCGCAGAACTAGCATTCTGTTCTCCAACGTTCAGGTTGAGAATATTGCCATTTGTTTCACCATAGGCACGAATTCCAGTATTGTAATAACTCAGTCCGATCGTAGGCGTAATTTTTAAACCTGATGATATTGGATTGAATAAGTCATAGCCTAGTTTGACTTGGGCAGACAGTTGATGGCCGATAGGGCGAGCGATCGCAGTCTCAAATCCAGTGACTTTCAATGTTCGGTAAACATCAAAAGTATTCCATCCATAGCTGACTATTCCGTTTATATAAAGCCGATCGAAGTTCTTTTGGCCATAGAGTGAAATCGTATTATTTTCAACTGAAGTTTTACCATTGTTATCGGCAAGAACACTAGAGCTTTGAGCATGATTAAACGCAACGCCTAGAAAGAAATCTGGACTCATGGTTTGAGTGATACCAATGGTCATGCCCGTGGATTGATCGGTACTATTGCTAAGTTGATTGTCCAAACCCGATCGCTTACCAAATACAAACTCTCCACTGGTAAAAACGCTCAGCTTGGGATGGGGCTTCCGATCGGACATCTGTCGCTGTAGGTCTAAGTGTGTCTCAATGCGCTGATTTTGCTGCTTTGCGATTCCCATCGCCAAATTAACTTGAGGAGCGATCGCTTGTGGCGCATTGAGAATACTAAGCGTGTAGTCAGATAAAATTCGATTAGCTGATTCTGTTGGATGAATGCTATCTAGTAAGATATATTCATTGGGACTTACACAGGTCATAAAACACGACTGAGCATCTTTCCGAAATCCAAATCGGGTGGGATCCTTAAACATTTCATCAAACAGGGCATGAAAATCTAACGGCACGATGTGAAGGTCTGTTCGTTGATTAGTCAGATCACTTAGCTCTTTATGAAGTCTTTGATTATGGTTTTTAGAACGCTGGGATAGATCGGTGGTAGAGATGCCCGTAGTAATTGCATGAGGTAGATTACCCAAATCCATTATATTTGCAATTATTATTTTATTGGCTCCTGCTAACGTTAATTTTTTTATAGAATCTCTAATATTATTAACTGTCAGGTCTACATCACTATTTCTTGCGTAATGGTCATTAACTCCAATCCATAATGTGTGAATAGCAGAAGATTGAATTTCGGGTGTCTGATTGAGATATTGATCAACTTGTTTAAGCATTTGATCACTTCTAGCCCCCCCAACAGCAAAGTTTTCAGAGCTTTTCCCAATTTTTAATGAATCAGATAAGTGCTCAGTCCAGACTGGGCCATTAGAGGCACGCCCTTCAAAGTAAGGTGCTGTTTCTAGGAATGAATATTTCGCAATCCTATAGAGATTGCCGTTGTCAGATAGACTGTCACCAAATGTAACAATCTTACTAATATTATAGCTAACGTTGCTGTTAAAATTAGGAGTGTTATTATAGCTCGAAATTTGAGGAGTCGTATTCTGAGGACCGGGTGAATTGAGTGGGCTAGGTGAATTTAGGGAACTCTCTAAAGACGTTTCTACAGATGCCTCTACAGATGCGCGCAGTATTCTCTTTTCGATCGTTCCTTGCTGAAGGGGCTGAGTTTGTGTAATCTTGTGTGTCCCTAAGGCTTTTGCTGAAGAGAGTAGGGAAATCGATTGGGTCGTTACGATCGCCGCACCAGAGGGTGAGGACATTGAGACCGAAGTTTCTGGCAAACGCTGAGTTTCTGGCAAACGCTGCGGTGGCTCTGCATTTATTTTTTCAATGGTTGGCTTGACGGTCGCGATCGCCCCTAGAACTGTTTTCTTCACCGCAGCATTTTCAATCGGCATCAAGGTTTTTGTATTAGGAGCATGATGAGCCTCTTGCGCTTGAGAATTAGACGCAACAGTCATCGCCCCGATCGTCATGATTAGACCGAGCCTTATGTTTTTCATTTAATGAGTTCAGGAAAATTTTATCTGTTCTTACTTACACTGTACAAAGTTATTTATTTTGATCAGGAAAATTTATAAGAAGATTTTGTGAAGAAAATATTTAAGAGCCTGCCGGATTGAACCCAGTTTGCAAATACGGATGCCTTCATGGGCATGACGAGTTGTTCGCCAGCGGTCTCCTTGAGTCACGGAGGCCAATGATGGTTTTTATTTAACTCACGTTCCAAAGGAAGATTAGAGGTTTGCTAAGATAACAATCTATGACATCTATCACTCCCCCATTGCTTTCCAAGGATTTAGAAGCTGCTGAAAAACCGGACATCCGTCAGGCTCTCATCCGTAGCTTAAAACTCGTGACCCAAGCCGCCCCCCGTGAACTTTGGCAAATCGGGATTTTTAATCTCATACGAGGGGCCGGGCCGTCTCTAGCGCTTTATTACAGTAAGGTCGTTATTGACCAAGTGGCAGCACTAGCAGGGAGCGATCGGACCGCCGCCGCCAATCCTTGGGCCGTTGCTGCCGCACATCCTCAGTTGATGAATGCCACGATCGCCTTGATTGGCATTAATATTTTCATCGAATCGGTCTCGTCCATTGATACTCAAATGTTTGCGGCACTGCGCGATCGAGTTCAGGGCACAATTGAAGGCCAGGTGATCGACAAGATTGCAAACTTTAACGACATTGCGCTATTTGAAAATCCTGAACTACTCAACATCGTTCAGTTGACCGAAAAAGGGATTCAGCGAATGCAGCGGCTGGCGTTCATTTTTTCAGGGTTTTTCATGGGGATTTTTACCCTCGTGCCAGCGGTGTTTTTTGCGGCGAGTATTGAGCTTTGGGTTCCGGTTTTGCTCCTAGGATTTGCGGTACCGTCAGTCATCATTGATCTGCGATATCACCGAAAAAGTTGGCGAGTCGAAGAGGCTCAGGCTACGCTGTCACGGGAAAAAGGCATCTATGCCAAGCTGCTCAAGGAAGAAAACTATGCTAAAGAAGTTCGGCTGTTTTCGCTTCAGCATGTCATGCTCGATCGGTGGCGTGAAATCTTCGATCGCCTATTCCAACAAATGCAATCCATTCGACGAGAAGGAACCATTGCCCTCGTTAGTCTTGCTATTTTCAGCGGTGTTGGCTCTAGCATTCCCTATCTCTATGTCATCTTTGGCGTAGTGACGGGGAAATTTACGCTGGGTGACATTGCGCTCTATACCGGAATTATCATTCAGCTTAAGCGCAGTGTCTATACCCTCGTCAGCAATCTAGGTGACATCTATGACGTAGCACTCGCGACTCGTCCAGTGTTTCAGCTTCTGGATCTTCAGCCGCAGCTTCTGGATGCTGTGGATGCCGTTCCGCTTCCCGATCGAGGTCAAGGATTACAAATCGACCATCTTAGCTTCGGCTATCCCGGCAGCGAGAAGCCGATTTTGAAACAGGTGAGTTTTAAGGTAAAACCGGGTGAAATGATCGTCTTAGTGGGTGAAAATGGAGCCGGAAAGACAACGCTAGGGAAATTGCTGGCGCGACTCTACGATCCAACGTCCGGTAGCATTACCTGGAATGGCGTCGATTACAAAAATTTGGCTCTCTCCGAACTCCGATCGCGCATTGCGGTCGTCATGCAAGACTATGCTCGGTTTCCTGCAACGGCCCGAGAGAACGTCGGCTGGGGCTATTTGCCAAAGCTCCATGATGACCAATTACTGGGAGAAGTGCTTGAAAATGCCGGAATTCACCAAGTGATTTTGGATTTGAAACATGGTCTAGAAACGCCGCTGGGTAAGCAACTCGAAAACGGAATGGACCTCTCTGGCGGACAGTGGCAGCGGATTGCGATCGCCCGTGCGTTGCTGCGATTGGGGACATCTGAACTGGTGATTTTTGATGAACCTACGGCTGCCCTTGACCCGAAGAATGAACACGAAATCTACGAAATATTCCGCACCCTTGCTAAGGGAAGAATGGCGATCGTCATTAGCCACCGTCTTTCCCTTGCTCGCACTGCCGATCGGATTATCGTATTAGAGCACGGCGAAATTTTGGAAGAGGGCAATCATGATGCGCTCATTCAATTAAAGGGTCGTTACGCCGAGATGTTTCATCGGCAGGCTAGCAGCTATTTGGATGTCAATAAATCGAACCCATGAAGAATGTCCGTAGAGTTTTGTAATCGCTGTCTCCTATATTCAACGCGTCAGCGAAGGTCTACAGCGCGATTTCAATCGCTGGGTGTTATTTCACCCTTATTCCTTACTGGCTCAACCAACCGATCGATCGCCGAATCCATTCCTCCGCATCCGCCGTCTTCGATAGCGTCGTGCTTTGGCCCACTGCCGTCAGCGCTTTCGTTATTTCTGAATTGGTATAGCCCAACGCTAATAAGGTCATTTCTACGTCTTCTTGAATCAGCGCGATCGGCCCTGCACTTGGGGTTGCCGTTAACCCAGACATCGATCGCCACTCGGCCAACTTCGTCTTTAACTCCAGCGTAATTCGTTCGGCTGTCTTGCCGCCGACCCCTGGCGTTTTGGACAATAGCCGCGTGTTGCCCGACACCACCGCACTGATCAAATCCTGAAGACTCAACGTATCGAGCAGCGCCATCGCCAACTGCGGCCCAATGCCACTCACACTAATGAGCTGCCGAAATACATCGCGCTCTGCCCCCGACGCAAACCCAAACAGCGTCACCTGATCCTCCCGCGCACTCAAATGCGTAAAGACCTGCACGGTTTCTCCCGGCGCAGGCAACTCCTGCCATTGTCGACTGGTAATCTGCACGTCATAGCCAATTCCATTGACCTCGATCGTCACCAAAACTCGGTTATTGGCCGACTTCTGACTATAGATCAAACACCCTTTCAAATAACTTAGCATCGGCGTCCAGAAAGCAATCTAATAGAGGGTCTTAGCAAGGGTCTCAGCGAGCGTTTCAGCCTAACATGATGCACCACGCTTCAAAACGGGGCATTCTTAAAGACATTACACGAGTTGGGTGCAGATCAAGTCACATGGAAACAAGCAATTTACTCAGTCCTCTAGCGGCCCAGCATCTTCTCGTCGTGCCTTCTCAGAGTCCCCACAGCCACCCCGCCATCAACGCCGACTCCAAACTCCAAGACCTGCCCCTTCACCACTTTGAACTCGACGCCCAGACCCTAGGTCAAACCCTCGCCCACTGGTTTCAAGAATATCCCACCGTTCCCGGCGTTGTCCTCTTTGAAATTCAGCCTGACTCGGAGTTTGGCAGTCAGCTTGGTACTCAGAAGGCCGTTGGCGAAGCCTCCCGGAACGGGAATCGCCCTCGACTGAGCGGAATGATTTCCAGGTCTCACTTCCTCGAATCCCTTCTTCATCCCCACAGCAACGATTTGTTCCTCAAGCAACCGATCAAAACCCTACAGACTTATCTGCGATCGACCGCCCTCAAACTTTCGGGAAGCACCCCCATCCTGATTGCGGCCCAGCAAGCCCTCAGACGATCGTCCCAAACCATGAATGACCCCGTTTTAGTCGAACTGGAAGGAGACCAGGGAGAAAAAACCTATCGACTCCTGGACTTCCATACGCTCAACATCGCCTACTGGCAAATTCGCGGCATCGAAACCCAAATTTGGTACGAACGCACCCAAGTCCAAATGATTCGCAGCGACAAAATGGCCAGCCTCGGTCGCCTCGTTGATGGCGTCGCCCACGAAATCCTGGATCCTGTCAGCTTTATTTGGGGTAACCTCAGCCACCTCCTGAAGTATGAGCAAGACATCATGGACCTCCTCACCCAATACGAGGTCGAACTTCCTAATCCATCGGAAAGTCTCCTAAACCTCCGCGACGACATCGAAATCAACTACCTCCGCGAAGACATCCCAAAAACCCTTGGTAGTATCAAATCTGGAGCCGATCGCCTTACCAAACTCGCCACCGCCCTGCAAAACTTCTGCCACATCGACGAAGTGTATCCGCGATCGACCGACATCCACGACTGCCTCGATGGGGTCATCTTGCTCCTAAAAAGCCGACTCAAAAGCAACATCTCCGTCCACAAGCGCTACGGCCATCTTCCCGCCATCCCCTGCTTCGTCGGCAAACTCACCCAAGTTTTCCTCAACCTAATTAGCGCCCTCATTGACTATCTCCTGACCCAAGCCGTCACGAATCGCGTCATCCAAGAACTCCCCCTCCCCTCCCCTGAACTCACCCCCACTCCCACCCAACCGACCCTCACCCTCACCACCGAAATTATCTCGATCGAAGGCAGCGGCACGCGCTGGGTCTCCATTCGCATCGGACGCAACGGCGAACCTTTAGCCGTCGCCCAACAAAAACAAATTCTAGAAAGCTTCTTCCAAGACAGCCTCCTCACCCCCGAAACGAGCCTCATCACCACCTACCGCATCATCACCCTACGTCACAAAGGCTTCCTTCGTCTTCGCACCTCCGCCAACATCGCAGACTCCCTCGAACCCGGCATCAGCACCGAATTCGAGATTTTAATCCCCCTCACTTAATTCTGTATTCTCACTTCAAAATTCTTAATTTCCAATTCCCAAATCACACTCCCATTCCACCGCAAACTCCCGCGCCAGATCTCCCGGCAAAACGATCGGCTGACTGTCTAGAACCATCGTGGTCGATCGATTTTCCTCAAACCCGATGCGCTCATAAAACCGCTGTTGATTGGTCGTCATTAGGTACACCCGCTCCACCCGATTCACATGAGGATGCGCCAAAATCGTCTGCACCATCTTGCGGCCCAGCCCAGCCCCTTGATACTCCGGATCCACCACCACATCCCAAATCGTCGCCCGGTAAACCCCATCGGACGTCGCCCGTGCAAACCCGATCAGATTGGATCCTTCCCAGGCGGTCACGACTGGATTGCTGTGGGCGATGGCTATTTGCATATCATCCGTCTTGCGATCGCTGGCCCAGAACGCGGCCCGGTTGAAGAGCGATCGTAACTGGTCCAATGCCACAAACTCCCCGCCCACCTGCAACTGAACATTCCGGCAATCCATAGACCGATTCACTCCCCTTAATTACGTTACCGATCGCATTATCAATTCATTCAAAGTATATTAACGCACCGACCAATATCCGATCGGGTTAAATGGAAATACCATAACCGTATTCAGAATCACTATAGTTATAGTCACTGTAATCAATGTGGAAAATTATTCCACAGTTGTGAAGACCCCCATCCCCACTCCCCATGAAGACCCTTCGCAAACGCAAATCCAACACCCGTCGTCAATCCGCCCCTGCGATCGTGGGCCTCACGCTCCTCCTCATCCTCTTCACCGTCCTTATGGGCGTTGGCCTCGCCCAAGCCATCGAACCAAAATCAATCCCGAATCGCAGCCAGCCCACCGTCCAACCTTCTCCTCAATCCACCATTCAACTTGTCATCCAACCGGATCCCGTCAGCGATCGTGACAAAGTGGGCCAGACCCTGTACCTCGAAAATTGTGCCACCTGTCACCTAGGGATTCCGCCTGCGGTCATGCCCACCCAAACGTGGCAAGCTTTGCTCCAAGACCCTCAGCATTACGGCATCAACATCGAATTGCCTCAAGGCAGCGATCGACGCCTCATCTGGAATTACATCAAAAATGCGTCTCGTCCGACCTCAGATAATGACGATCGCGTGCCTTACCGCATTGGAGACTCACGATATTTCCGAGCGCTCCACCCCAAAATCAAATTTACAGAAAAGCCCACCCTCACCACCTGCATCACCTGTCACCCCAGCGCCCAAGCCTTCAACTTCCGCACCCTCACCCCCGAAGCCGAAAAATCCCCATAAAAATCCAATCCCCACAAAAATCCAACGTAGGATGCGTTAAGCGAAGCAACGCATCATTCCCCCGTCCCACCGCATCATTCCCCCGAACGCATCATTCCCCGCCCCCCGAAACCACCGCATCATTCTCCCCGTCACACCCAAAGCAAAGTGATAGAATAAACAATGTTTTCACGCAACAATTTACAAATTTGCGTAAAAACAAAAATTCCAGACCCGCACCCTCATCATCCGTCCCCATGTTTAAGAAACTCTTTGGCGATCCCAACACCCGTAAAGTCAAGAAATTCCAGCCGATCGTCTCAGACATCAACGCGATCGAAGAAGACATCCTTGGACTCTCCGACGACGAACTGCGTGGGAAAACCTTCGAGTTTCGCAGCCAGCTCCAGAAGACCCGCACCGACGCCGAGATGAACGATCTCCTCAGCGACCTCCTCCCCGAAGCCTTTGCGATCGTACGTGAAGCCGGAAAACGAGTCCTCGGGATGCGCCACTTCGACGTCCAAATGCTCGGTGGAATCATCCTCCACTCTGGACAAATCGCCGAAATGAAAACCGGGGAAGGCAAAACCCTCGTCGCCACATTGCCCGCTTATCTAAACGCCCTCGCCGGACGCGGAGTCCATGTCGTTACCGTCAACGATTACCTAGCCCGCCGGGATGCCGAATGGATGGGCCAAGTCCACCGCTTCCTCGGCCTAAACGTCGGCCTAATCCAACAGGATATGGTCCCCGACGAACGCCGCAAAAACTACGCCTGCGACATCACCTACGCCACCAACAGCGAACTCGGGTTTGACTACCTGCGCGACAACATGGCCAACGGAATGCCCGAAGTCGTCCAGCGCCCCTTCAACTACTGCGTCATCGACGAAGTGGATTCGGTCCTGATTGACGAAGCCCGCACGCCGCTGATTATCTCAGGTCCCCTCGATCGCCCCGCTGAAAAGTATCAAGGAGCCTCCAACGTCGCCGCCGAACTCCTGCGCGAAGAACACTACGAAGTTGATGAAAAACAGCGCAACGTCCTCATGACCGACGAAGGCTTCATCGCTGCCGAACGCGCATTGGGCGTCACCGACCTCTTTGACCCTGAAGATCCATGGGCGCACTACATCTTTAATGCCGTCAAAGCCAAAGAACTCTTCATCAACGACGTCAACTACATCGTCCGCAATGGCGAAATCGTGATCGTCGATGAATTTACCGGACGTATCATGTCCGGACGACGCTGGAGTGACGGCTTGCACCAAGCGATCGAGGCCAAAGAACGGGTCGAAATCCAAAACGAGACCCAAACCCTCGCCAGCATCACCTACCAAAACTTCTTCCTGCTCTACCCAAAACTCGCCGGAATGACGGGAACGGCAAAAACTGAAGAAGCCGAGTTTGAAAAAATCTACAAGCTCGAAGTCACCATCACCCCCACCAACCGCACCCGCCTGCGACAAGATGTATCCGACGTGGTGTACAAAACCGAAGACGCAAAGTGGAACGCGATCGCCGAAGAGTGCGCTGATATGCACCAAAACACCGCTCGCCCCGTCCTCGTTGGCACCACCAGCGTCGAGAAATCCGAGCAGCTCTCGAAACTTCTTGCTGCGCTTAATGTGCCGCATAACCTGCTGAACGCCAAACCTGAAAACGTCGAGCGCGAATCCGAAATCGTCGCCCAAGCCGGACGCAAAAAACAGGTGACGATCGCAACCAACATGGCCGGACGAGGCACCGACATCATCCTCGGCGGCAACTCCGATTACATGGCCCGTCTGAAAGTCCGCGAATATCTCATGCCGCGCATCGTCCGTCCAGACGATGACGAGAACCAATTTGCCAGACCCCAAATTCCCCTCGGCGTGGAAGCTCGCCCAGATGCCCAAGGCTTTGGTCACAGTGCAAAGAAGGAAAAGACCTGGAAAGCAAGCCCTGAAATTTATCCCGTTGATCTGAGCGCTGAAGCGGAAGAGTTGATCAAAGCCGCTGTCCACACCGCCATCCAACAATACGGCGAACAAAATCTTTCCGAACTCGAAGCCGAAGACAAAATCGCCACCGCCGCCGAAAAAGCGCCCACAGACGACCCCGCCATCCAAATGCTCCGTGACGCCTACCGCAAAATCCGAAGCGAGTACGATGAGTTGACCGATGTTGAACATGAGGAAGTGATTCGAGATGGTGGACTTCACGTTATCGGCACCGAGCGCCACGAATCTCGCCGAATCGATAACCAACTGCGCGGTCGAGCTGGGCGTCAAGGCGATCCTGGAAGTACGAAATTTTTCTTGAGTTTGCAAGATAATCTGCTGCGGATTTTTGGGGGCGATCGGGTGGCAGGCTTAATGGAAGCGTTTAAAGTCGAAGAGGACATGCCGATCGAATCTCGAATGCTGACCAAATCGTTGGAGAACGCCCAGAAGAAAGTCGAGACCTACTACTACGACATTCGGAAGCAAGTCTTCGAGTACGACGAAGTGATGAACAACCAGCGTAAAGCCATCTACGCGGTCCGTCGTCGGGTGCTAGAGCAACAAGATCTGCGTGAGTTGGTGGTTGAGTATGCTGAGCGCACGATGGATGACATTGTGGAAGCCTACATCGATCCTGAGTTGCCTCCGGAAGAGTGGGATCTGGAGAAACTGGTCGCGAAGGTGCAGCAGTTTGTGTACTTGCTGTCTGACCTTACGCCTGACCAAATCAAAGACCTCAACCTCGCCGAAATGAAGGAATTCATGCGGGAGCAAGTCCGAGTTGCCTATGATATGAAAGAAGCCCAACTCGAACAGCTTCAACCCGACCTGATGCGTCAAGTCGAGCGATTCTTCATCCTGCAACGAATTGACACCCTGTGGCGAGAACACCTGCAAAGCATGGATGGTTTGCGTGAATCCGTCGGTTTGCGCGGCTATGGTCAGAAAGATCCGTTGATTGAGTACAAGAGCGAAGGCTACGAGTTGTTCTTAGAAATGATGATTAATATCCGCCGGGATGTTGTCTACTCGATTTTCCAGTTCAATCCACAGTCGCAGCCGGAAGAAGAAGAAGCGATGATGGTCTAGTCGGTTGGGGTTGGGGCATATTGAGCCATGCCCCAATTCTAGGGGACATGAATTTCCGAACCCCCAGAATTGGGGGTTCGGGTTCTCGTCGTCGGGTTTTAAAAGTGGGGCGTTGCTTAATTGCTAGTCCCTAAAGACTCATTCCTTAGGGTCGGTTCTAACGTCGTTGGGTCTGTGGGGCGCGATTGTTTGCGGGAGGACGGTTCGTGGCGGCAATCCGATTGGGATCCGGCTGGTTGATTTTGAGTTGCTGACGACCATTGCGCACGATTCGCAGCATTTCACCCATGTTTGATTCCATATCTCGGAGAACCTTGTCCGCATACTCATCTGCGCCGCGCTGAATTTCATCGGCTTCCTCCACTGAGTGCCGAGTGGACTCTTCAAGCTCACGCAGACCTTGACGGCGGGTTTGTTCGATTTCGGCCATAACCTGACTGTGGGCCAATTCACATTCTTGACTGACCTGATTGCGAATTTGCTGCGCCTCGTACTCGGCTTGGCGGAGAATTCCAGTTTCATTCAGGATTTGGGCCGCCTGCTGTTCGGCACTCGCAATGATTTCTTGAGCATACTGCTCCGCCTGCACCAGAATGTCGTCTTTTTGGCGCACAATTTGTTCCGCTTGCTCAAAGGCATCGGGCAAGCTCAACCGAATCACATCCAACTGATCCAGCAAGACTTCTTCATCAATCATCGTCCGGCGGCTTAAGGGCACCCGAGGACTGTCAAGAATGATTTCTTCTAGACGGTTTAGCTCCCGTTGGACATCGACGTTAGCAGAGCCAGAATCTGCGGTTTGGGGCGATCGTGCATCGTTTGGGTTTAGTTTTTGGCGTAGCATTGGTGCAAATCCTGGGCAACGTGTTTAGGAACAAGATGGTCAACGGGTCCACCGAATTTTGAGATTTCGCGAACCATACTACTGCTTAGAAAACTATATTCATTGGAAGTCACTAAGAAAACAGTCTCAATAGAATTAAACAGCGTTTTGTTCGCGTGCGCCATCTGTAACTCCATCTCAAAGTCCGAAATTGCCCGTAATCCCCGGATTAAGACCGAAGCCGCGCGATTTTGGGCATAAGTGACGGTCAGACCTTCAAAGCTATCCACTTGGACATGGGTAAGATGTTGGATGGCAGCTCGAATTTGTTCTGTCCGTTTGGGCACGGTAAAGAGCGGGGTTTTGCTTGGGTTAGAGGCCACAGCAACAATCACCTCATCGAAAAGACGCGACGATCGCTCAATAATGTCCAAATGCCCCAAAGTGATGGGATCAAAACTGCCGGGATAAACTGCGATCACACTACAAACGTTGGAGAAGGACAGACAGTACTGTATCAGGAATTTCAGGAATCCTACAGGTCATCCCTTAAAAAATAAAGCGATCGAGGGTGAAAAAACGGGGCAGAAACCCGTGGCCTCCTCCCCGTTTTACAGGCATGACTCACCGTCTTAAGATTGTCCCAGCTAGACGGATCCAGCTAGGCAAATCGCAATTAGTAGAGCGCTTCTTCTTGATGGGTGGAGATTGTGCAGTCAGAGGTCGGGTAAGCCACGCAGGTCAGCACGAAGCCCGCTTCGATTTGGTCATCATCTAGGAAGGATTGGTCAGACTGATCAACCGTACCCGCCGTAACTTTGCCAGCACAGGTCGAGCAAGCACCTGCACGACAGGAATAAGGCAAATCAATGCCTGCTTCTTCTGCCGCGTCCAGAATGTACACGTCATCCGCACATTCGATGGTTTTGTTCAGACCTTCTGATTCGCTGATCAGGGTGACTTTAAAAGTTGCCATTACGATAGTCCTCTCTAGTACTAAAAATCGACGCAATTGCCGACAGATGTGAAAATCATGACTTAGTCCTGCAAGGCTCGCTTAACCCAATTCACCGAACGTAAGACCAGCAATTCGGATCCGACTTGCATCGCAGTTGTCAGGCTCGTTTTTGATACTACGGGAAAACTCTACGAATAAAACCGGAAAGTGAGTTTCAGTTGAACGGTATTCGTAATGATTTGAGGCGATTTGATTTACTTATACTTATCAAACAGCTCAAGGGCATTGACAATTTAGGCTAGAACACGCGCTTAAAGCGGTTTTCGATCGGATTAGAAAAAATAATCCCCGATCGACGCAAACTCGCCTCCAATCACCATAAAAGTCATGTCTCTAATCGATCGCCTTGATTTTAGTGATTTCCCTGATGAGTTATCGCTCTAAGTTTTGAAAAAGTTATCAGTGATCTGGGCGACGATCGCCAAAAAAAAACCGAGACCTTCCCCAAATCCCAAGTCAGCAATTACCATAAGTGAGACCCATCAGTGAGACCTTAGCCGTGAGTACATTGTCTATGAATCGCCGTATCCTTCTTGCGTTCCTCACCGTGCCGACCTTGGTTAGCGCCACCCTAGCCAGCACCCCCTTCTGGATAGTTGTAGAACCTGCTCATGCTGAAAAGACTCCCACAAGACTGATGGATCCCGATACCGCCACCGAAGCGCAGAACTGTAAAGCGCCCCAGGACGTGCTCCAAACAACCCCTCAACGCAAGCCCCAGAATGCACTTCAGGCCCAAACGATCGGCTCTGGAACGAATCTTCTAGACCCGATCGTAGAATTGACGTTCACGGATGCAGAAAGTGACGCAGCGGTTGCTAAATTTGGCTGTGATTGTCCCCGCCACATTAGGGCCATTCAGGCGATGGTCATCCAAAGTCCTTGCACACCCGCTACAGCAGCCACGCCTGCAACCTAACTCGCCAGATATCCCATCACGCCTGTCTTACGCTTGCGCAGCTTAATGAGGGCCTCGCGTTCGATTTGGCGGACTCGTTCACGGCTAATTTTTAGTCGATCGCCGATCTTGGCTAGGGTCAACGATTGCCCGTCAGACAGCCCGAACCGTAGATTCAACACTTCACGCTGCTGCTGGGTCAGGTCTTCCATGAGCTTATTGAGGTCTTGGCGGAGGGCACGGGCGCTGGTGTAGTCTTCTGGAGAGGCTCCTGGGTCTTCTAGCAAATCGCCGAGATGGGTTTCCTGTCCTTCCCCAACGCGCACATCCAGTGAAATGGTCGATCGCGCGTACTGAAGATAGTCCCGCACTTGTTCCGGTGAGAGGTCTAGATGTTCGGCCAGTTCAACGGTGGTCGCGACTCGCCCGAATTCTTGAGTGAGGTCTCGTTGGGCTTTTTTGATTTTGTTTAGCTTTTCGACAATGTGAATCGGCAGCCGAATCGATCGTCCTTTTTCAGCAATGGCCCGCGTGATGGCCTGCCGAATCCACCAGTAGGCGTAGGTGCTAAAGCGGTAGCCCTTACTCGGGTCAAATTTCTCAACCCCGCGCTGCATTCCTATGGTTCCTTCTTGGATCAAATCCATCAGGTCCACGTCGCGTTTTTGATATTTTTTCGCAACAGATACCACTAGGCGCAGATTAGCTTCGATCATCCGACGTTTGGCCCGTTCGCCTTGTTTGATGCGATCGTTTAGGGTGGCGGCGTCTAGATCGGCAGCACTGGCCCACTCAAGGACTGTGGGCGATCGATCGAGCTGTAGGGTTAAGCTCGATCGGAGATCTTGAAGCGCTACAAGAGCATTAACCTGTTTGCCATAGATAATTTCTTGCTCATGAGTCAGGAGCGGAACTCGTCCAATTTCTCGAAGGTACGATCGAACGGTATCAGCGGGCGCGTTGGACGTTGAGACGACGTTTACCATGGATGGATACCACCATTCTTGATCGATATCTCTTCAATCTAAGGGGCGCACCCCTAATAAAATTGCATCCCAAGCCACAAAACCTTAAAAAATACACAAGAAATGCACATCAGCCCTTTAAACGTGAAGAGTTCGGATGGAGTCCGGATGAAGGATTTGGGCCTTAAAAAAATAACCCCCAATCGTAAAATTGGAGGCTAAGGAGTCTGATCTACCATTTCAGTAAATTAAATTTCTCCATGTCCACGGTGTCTCGGTTCCGGTAAATAGCTAGGACGATCGCGAGACCGACAGCGGCTTCAGCGGCGGCGATCGCAATGACAAAGGTGGTGAAGACTTGGCCTTTGATGTCTTCGGGATCGACGTAGTTGGAGAAGGCCATGAGGTTCAGGTTCACAGCATTCAGCATGAGTTCAATGGACATCAGCACCCGGACCGCGTTCCGGCTAGTGACGAGTCCGTAGACTCCAATGCAGAAGAGGGCGGCGGCGGTTAGGAGAAAGTATTGAAGGCGCATGGTCTAATCTCTTCGATCGGGGACACTAGGTTGAAACTTATTTTAAATTCGCTGAACTAGAAGGCGTGCTGGATGCAACGAGTTCTCTAGGACGTTCAGGGAGCATAAGGGCTTCGTCTTCGCCCTTAGATGAAAGGATTTCAGGGATGAATTCACGACGGGCAAGAACGATCGCACCGACGAGAGCAATCAACAGCAGGACGGAGACTAGTTCAAAGGGGAGCAGATAATCGGTGAAGAAGTGAATCCCAATTTTCACGATGCTGCCGTCTCCCGCTGGAGTGGCGGATGAAATGGCCCAGGGGGTCGAGACGATCATGGTGGATAGCAGGGCAAAAAGTCCTAGGCAAACTAGGGCGGTTGCGCCTCGTCTGATGCCTGTTCCTTTTACGGGATCGTAGTCTTCACGCTTATTGACAAGCATGATGGCAAAGAGGATGAGGACGTTGATCGCACCCACGTAGACAAGGATTTGGGCGGCGGCTACGAAGTCTGCGTTGAGCAGGAAGTAGAGTCCGGCCATGCTGATAAATGCGCCGCCGAGGAGAAAGGCGGAGTAGACGACGTTTTTGAGTAGGACGACGCCGAGGGCTGCTAGGAGCAGTAGGGCGGTCAAAATGCCAAAGGAAACGAGTTGGACACCTTCTGCTAGATTCACGCGATCGGACCTTCCTAATGATTGGGTTGGGTGGAATGGAATGGGATGGAAATGGGATGGGATGGGATGGCGGGTCGGGGGCGGGATGGCGGGTTGATGCGTTGCTTCGCTTAACGCATCCTACGTTGGATTGGATGTTGGATTGGATGTCGGATTGGATGTTGGATTTTACGTTGGGCTTTTTTGGGATTCTTGGGTGGCTTCGATGATTTCGGCGGGGGTCTTTCCGGCACGACGCGATCCGGCGGGGAGGTCATGGGGATTCATGACGCCGCTGGGAAGGTACGCAAATTCACGCAATGGCGTCACCATGGGGTCATCCGTGACTTTGTAGGGCAAACGACCGAGGGCAACACTGTCATAATTTAATTCATGACGTTCGTAGACCGCTAACTCATATTCCTCCGTCATCGAAAGGCAGTTGGTCGGGCAGTATTCAACGCAGTTGCCACAGAAGATGCAGACTCCAAAATCAATACTATAGGCCGCAAGCTCTTTTTTCTTCGTAGCTTTGTTAAAGGACCAATCCACGACCGGAAGATTAATTGGACAAACCCTCACGCACACTTCACAGGAGATACATTTATCAAATTCAAAGTGGATCCGACCTCGGAATCGCTCTGATGGAATTAGCTTCTGGTAAGGATATTGGACCGTTACGGGGCGGCGGCGCATGTGGTCAAAGGTGACGGATAAACCCTGGCCAATGTACTTGGCCGCTTGAATCGTCTCTTTGGTGTAATTACCGACTTGTTTTAGAAAGTTGATCATAAGAAATAGTCTCTAGGGTGATCCAGCACAGTGTTGAGATTGAATGGGGCTTTAGCCACCCAGTTAGCCACCAAAAGCGATCGGGAACGCCAGTTTTAAGCCTGCGGTTGCTAGAAGATTGACTAAGGCAACGGGAAGCAGAAACTTCCATCCGAGATTGAGCAGTTGGTCGATGCGGACCCGAGGAATGGTCCAGCGCAACAACACGGTGAAAAAGACGAGGGCATAGGTCTTAATTAAGGTCATCAAAATCCCGATCGCGCCGTCCAACACCTCTAACCAAGGCGTGTTTTCACTCACCCCAGTCAACTGAGAAATCACGCTAACCGAAATCGGCGATTCCCACCCGCCTAGGTACAGCACTGCGACAAGAAGCGCTGAAAGCGTTAAGTTCACGTAGGAACCCAGATAAAACAACGCAAATTTCATTCCGGCATACTCAGTCTGATACCCGGCTACCAGCTCTTCTTCCGCTTCGGGCAAGTCAAACGGCGTGCGCTCACATTCGGCCAAGGCTGAAATCACGAAGATGACAAATCCCACAGGCTGACGCCAAATATTCCATCCCAGCAGTCCATACCCAGACTGTTGCTGCACAATGTCAACGGTGCTGAGGGAGTTGGACATCATGACGATCGCCATCACTGCCAAAGCTAGGGGAATCTCATAGGCTAGCGACTGGGCCGCCGCTCGCAATCCGCCCAAAAGCGAGTACTTATTATTAGAGGCATAGCCCGCCATCAAGAGTCCGATCGGCACCACGCTAGACAGCGCAATCCAGAGAAAAATGCCCATTCCCACGTCACTGATCAACAGATTTTGACCAAAGGGCACGATTAGGAACGACAAGAAGACCGGAACTACGGCGATCATTGGCCCTATGGTGAACAAAAACGGATCGGCCTTTGCCGGAATAATATCTTCCTTAAAGACCAACTTCAGACCATCTGCTAGTGGAGCCAGAATCCCTAGAGGACCAATATACTCAGGACCAATGCGCTGCTGAGCAGCAGCCGAAATCTTGCGCTCCATCCACACCGCAATCAAGACCGCAACTGTCGATCCCACCAAAACAATCAGCATGGGGAGCGGCATCCATACCGCTTTGGCCGCGCCAGCAGGCAGTCCTAGTCCTTTAAGCGACTCGATAAACGTTCCCTGTAAATCAATTCCTGAGTTCATCATGAGTCACCCACCGCCCACTAGCAGCGGCCCAACATTTTTTGCATTTACCCCATCAGTATATCTTCCTATTGGAGACTGAGGCGTCGTAAATTCATGATTCAGATTTAAAAACGATTCAAAACAGCCACATCCAACCATAGCCAAAAGTAAACCCCCAGAAAAAATCTGAGGGCTGGAGTTCCTGAAAATCGTCACTTGCTTATGATGCCAAAAGTGCATCAAACAGGGAAGAGGGGTGTGACCCATCATCGGCCAAATTTTCTCTAGCCTTAACATAACCTTAATTTGACCTAACGTTGATCGATCGAAACGTAAGGCACCTCATGCTGTCCGGTATAAATCTGCGTCGGTCGGAAAATTCGATTTTCAGCAAGCTGCTCTTTCCAGTGGGCCAGCCAGCCAGCGGTGCGAGAAATGGCAAAAACAGGGGTAAACAAATCAGTCGGGATGCCCAATTTTCGATATACCAAGCCAGAATAGAAGTCTACGTTGGGATAAATACCCTTCGCCCCCATCTTTTCACTCACCACATGTTCTAGTTCAATGGCGATGTCATAGTATTCATCGCGCCCAAAACGATCGAAGAGTTGTTCGGCTAGCCCCTGCAAAATCGTAGCCCGAGGGTCTTTAACTTTATAGACCCGATGTCCGAAACCCATGATCTTCGTCTTGTTTTGGATAGCGTGCTCGACATAGGGCCGAACGTTTTCCACCGATCGAATGGATTCCAACATTCCCACCACCTCTTCCGCCGCCCCACCATGGAGCGGTCCCGCCAAGGTTCCAACGGCTGAGGCAATCACGGCATAAGGATCCGTCAGCGTCGAGGCCGTCACCATCGCCGAAAAAGTTGAGGCATTAATCGTGTGCTCGGCGTGCAACGTCAAACAGACATCAAAAATGTGAGCGGCGAACGGATCCGGTTCTTTCTCGCTTAGCATATAGAGAAAGTTAGCCGCATAGCTCAAATCATCCCGAGGCTGGACCGGATCATTACCCGATCGCATGAGCTGGAAAGCCGCCACCATGGTCGGAACCTTGGCTAGCAAACGGACCACCGCTTCCCGAATGTACGTCGGGTCATCTAGCGATCGTTTGGAGTAAAACAGGCCCAACGCTGCCGAACAAGCTTGCAACGCATCCATAGGGTGTCCGCTTTCCGGGAAGCACTTCATCATGTCGCGGATGCGGTATTTGAGCCGACGATGCCCCTGAATCTCTTGCTGAAACTCGTTCAGGTCTTTAGAATTTGGGAGATGTCCCCAGATTAAGAGATAGGTCGTTTCTAAAAAGGTGCTTTGGGACGCGAGCTGGTCGATCGCAATCCCGCGATACTCCAAAAGCCCCTTTTGTCCATCCACAAAACTAATACTGGACTGAGTTGCGGGGACGCCTTCGAGACCCGCGCGGTATTCGTAGGCAGCCATAGGATTACCGTGATTTCAATTTCTTTGATTCCTAAGGATAGTGCCCAATATCACAAATCGCAAAGAAAATGAATTAAAAGATTTGCCGTTTTCAAGAAAATGCAATATAGTAGAGGCATCGAAGAATTGAAACGCTCTTCACTTATCCCCTTCAGTCAGTAACCCACTACGGTAGTAGGCGATAGGTTTTGGACACTGGTGGTAAGCCCATAGCAGTTAATTATTTTTCTAGTTCTTGACCTCCATTTCCAGCTTTTCTGGAGAAGAACTTCATTTCCCATGGGGTTTGTAGACTCTGATATTTGTGAGTTGCAGCCTGAGTGCAGTGAATAAAGTTTTTCTCGGAACCTGATATTCAGATGTTCGGATCGGCAAAATGGAATAGGTCTCGTTGAAGCTCAAGGAGTCACATGTCTCAAAGGCATTCTCAGCAACGTACTACTCATAGAAATGGCCAGAATCAAGCAGACGGTGGGACAACAACCTCCCCAATGCGTACCCAAGGCAGTTGGAATCGCGGACGTCGCTTCCAGCAGGACGAATATCCGCCTCGAACTTATTTAACTCGGTTGATTGAAGAAGATGCACCGTTATTTAGTAATAGTCATTTACTTTTAATGTATGGTCCTTTTCAGGCTGTAATGCCTTATGAATCTGGGTTAGGAGTTGCAACCTGGTTGCGTGGCTGTCTTCAGCAGCACGGTTTACCCAGCTTAGTTCGCTTTGACCAACGTCAGCGAGCACAAGTCTTCCGCCGCGATCAATTCCAACCTTGGTTTGATGCTTTGGCTGATCAACAAGCGTCTTAATCGTCTTTTTTCTAGACCTTTAACGTAGTGAATTATGGACTTAGAGACTCATTGTCTTTGGGTCCATTCTTGTCATGAGTTCAGGCGTAGCATGATGTCTCTAGTATCATGCGGCGTAAATAAGTCAGGTATTCAGAACCTCTTCGTTAGGTTTGGGGCACGGCGTGCCATGCCCCTACAGATCCGGGTTTCAGAG
>JAYUJY010000054.1:0-7613 GCA_043764895.1 Synechococcales cyanobacterium
GTGCCAAATCCCCCAAGTTTGGAGGATGTTGGATGCTGGCTTTTAGAGAACGGCGATCGAACTTTGGGGAATGGGTTTTTCGACCTTTTCAAAGGTGATTTGGATGTCGCATTCGGCGCAAACTTCGATAATATGGTCGAGACGTGGATCGTCAGGACCGAAGAGGTGTAGGCGTTTGGCGTGGGTGGGGAAGGCTCGGCTTTTGGCGATGATGTGACCGATCGCGTCTTTCCATTGGTGGACGATTTTGACTTCGATGAGTTCGGTTTCGGTGAGGAGGTCGATGAGTCCCCATTTGGTATAGGCTTCGACTTTGCCGCCGAGTTGGGCCTGAAGCCGATCGCGGACGTCGCGCTCGGGATGCATTCGGCGCTGGATTTTGCACCAGTCAGGGAGAAGGTGGGTGTCGTGGAGTTTGCCGATCGCATTCATATAAGCCGATCGTCCGATGTCGGCGCGCTGCATGATTTCGTCGGGGGTGAGGGTCATGCGGAGGCGGATCGCTTTTTGGAGAATGAGGTGAACGCGGTAGGTGTTGGCGTCGAGCTTTTTGTCCATGAGCTGGTCGATCGTGTTGAAGTCAACGACGATGCCATTTTTGGGGATTGGGTTTCCGCGCCAATTGGTCATCTCCTGAATCCAAGCGGTGATGCCGAGTTCAGCGAATTTTCGATAGGCAAAAATTGCTTCTTCTGTTTTGCGTCTGGAATCAAATGCGTAGTATTCAATCACCCTGGCACATGCTTTTGCACGGACAAGAACGATGTCTGAATTTTGACCTCTAGAGGTTATTTCATTTCGGTGAAGTTTAAGACGAAAGTTAGTGCTGCGCTGGGGTTCTAGCGATTTTTCATGGTCCGAAGTTAACGACAAACTACGGAGGATTTGTATGACAGCGGGGGTTGAAACTCCACAGAGTCGAGCCAGTCCAGACTCAGACATTCCCGATTCCCCGGTTTCATCGATCGTAAAAAATTCTACGCCTTCGCGTTCTACGCGTGTGATATTCATTTTTAGTCCTGCCTTTGTTGATTAAAGGTATGTGGTTAGACGCCGATCGTCCTTGCTTCAAACAAGACGGTTGGCGCTTTGTAGATATTAGAGGGTATTTCGCGTGGATTTGCAATCCGTGGAAGGGTGGGGAGGTGGTGTCAGAGGTGCGATCGATCGAGGAAGCCTTATAGATCTTTGGGTGGTCGTGGAGACGGTGGGTTTGGATGTTTGCCTGCGTAGTATACGGAAACGATTTTGGTGCCAGGATTTGGGACATACAGAACGCGATCGCCCTTCGTGACCTTGAATTCCCAGGCTCCCTTATAAAGTGGGCCTTGCAGGGGAAATACCTTTCCGCGATAGCGTTCCATGGGTTGCTTGCACAGATAAGCCAGACAGAGTTCCAGACTCTCTGGGATACGTGTCATTAGGTTATTCCAGTCTTTGTAGGCGCGTTGACCACAAGCAACAACGATCCAGTCTTTATTCTCTCCATCTGGAGAGAGTCGATACGGGATTTCTTTCATATCGCAATCCACTAAACCTTTTGCGTCAACATTTCATCTAAAACGCCACTGGCATTGATTAATGCGCTCTCATGCCATTCAAAAATTACAGCATCAACTTCATCCCAAGCCTCTGGTGAATCTGAAAAGCGATAAAAGGTACTCGTTATCGACTCAGCAAAATCTTCGATGTCATCCCGATCGAAATCCATCAGCCAAGCGTAAGGATGATCCGCTGAAACTTTCTTACCTCTCATGAGTTGATAAGCGATCGTCGTCGCCTCAAGTGCCAGCCTTGAAACCTTTACCGACTGAATCAGCGACGTAACATCTTCCCGAGGCATCAACGCAAACGTCTCACTATTCCGAGTAATCGTCACCGGACCCTCCAGCGCCAAGTCCAAAATCCGCCCCGGTTGCCGATTCAACTCCTTCGCCGTCACGATCGCATCACTAAAAATATCGGTCGTCGCAGAGAAAACCATCGCTGAAATCCCTCTCATCAAGAACCAAAACAGCCTCCTTCAATTGTACGTACTTCTCTAAAAAATAGCGACGATCGATCGGCTGAAGACTCTCTCTACCTAGACAAATTCTTGAGGCTCTGGGATAGATTTCTCCTCTTCTTCCCAAATCTCTAGGAAGGTCTCGATCACTTCTAACCCATGCTGTGTAGCCTCTTCACGGGTATCGCCATGGGTACAAGGCATTCTGACCCGACCCGCAAACTCAGGAATCGTCACGACAAAAATCCGATCGATCTCCGACCACTGAATCAACATGCTGTAGTTCGTATTCATAAATCTCTCTGCTAGATAAATTCTTTCTTCAGCTTCTTCTGAAGCGCTGCCAACGCGGGCAACGCCGCCACAGTCTTCCCTTCCTGGACTTCCTGAAGACCCGATCGAATCGCCTCTCTCGTCTCCAAATAATCCAACCGATCGAGCATCGTCTGATATGCCTCAGCACTTTGCACCACAATCTCGGCCATGCCATTCAAAGTCAAAACGATCGGCGCATTCGTTGACTTCATTTGCTCTAGGAACTTCGGGGTTTCACGCTTGAAGTTCGAGAGGGAATTTATATCACGAGTAAGATTAAGCATCAAATTTGCATCAAATTTAATCTTTATTGTAGACGATCGAATCTCTCCTCAATCCTCATCCGCTTCATTCTCATTCTCATTTGGAAACATTTGTTGTTTCACATGTCTCACTGAAAGAATATTCACGGTCATCTCATCCACCGAAAATAAGACCCGATACTTTCCCACTCTCAACTGCCGAACAATGGCATCAAACCCTTCTGCTTCTTGAACGATCGCACAACGATTAGGAAACGTCCCCAAAGATTCGATCTTTGCTGTCAAATTTTCGTACCACCTCTCAACGAAGGCTGTTCCCAAATTGTCCGCCATCCAGCGATAAGCACTTTCAATCTCGTTTAATGCCTTTGAGGTGATTTCGGTTTTGTAGTTCATCAGGTCTCACCCAAGAAAGTTCTATACCTGATTTTAATCGTCTGAAATTTAGGCCCGATCGCTTCCCATATCCATCATCGCCCCGCTGCCAAAACGATCGCAGCCGTCAGCTTCAACTCAGGAAATGTGGGAGAAACGATCGCATCTTCGTCTTTAAACACGCCGACTTCGATATACATTCCGTCCTTCAATTGCAAAACCTGGATATCACCTGTTTTTGGATTGATAATCCAGTACTCAGAAATCTTACGTGCCGCGTATTCAGTCCGTTTGTCCGTCAAATCCGTGGACTTTGTAGAAGGGCTAAGGACTTCAACCACCACGATCGGAGCAGGTTCATGTCGAAAAATCGTCGCAGAGCCAGGGCGATCTTCCATTACATTCCACTGAGCTTCAGACATTACCGTGACATCAGGAATCCTTACCTGGTCATGTGTTCCTGGCCCATCAGTCTCTATTCCGACCAGACCTTGAATCGCGATCCAATCGGTTCCCTGTTGTTCTGCCTGCGCCTCAAAACGTTTCGCGAGACGACGAATAACACCGCTGTGCTTGCCCGTTCCTAAACTCATCTCAACCAACATCCCATCTACAAGCTCATACCGCGTATTCGTTCCATCGTCATAGGCCAAAAACTCTTCAAGCGTCATTCGTCGTAGGTTTTTGACCGATCGCGCATCATCTGTTGCAACTGTCATCCGCGTCCTCCGCTTGACCAGAATTGTCTCTTCATTAGGCTAACCGATCGCCCTCATCGCCCCGCCGCCAGAACTTTTTCTGCTGTTAGCTTCAACTCGGGAAACGTCGGAGAAACGATCGGCTCTTCGCCCTTAAACGTCGCGATTGCATAGTCCGTTCCATCTAGGCTTAAGACTCGGACCCATTCCCGTTTCGGGTCAATCTGCCAGAACTCAGCAATCCTGCGATCGGCATACTCACGCGGTTTCTGGACATAATCGCGTTGGTAATTGTCTGAAGACTCAGATCCGGGCGAAACCACCTCAATTACAATCAGCGGAGCCGCTTCACCGAAGAATAGACAAGCTTCAGTTCTGTCTGCGATCGCCGCCGCCGAATCCTCTGAATGGATGATTAAATCCGGGTCACGGACGGTAGCCGAAGACGATCGAACGGAGATCGTCTGTTTGAATCCAATCCGGTAACTCGGTAATCCCATTTGGAGAAAGAATCCAAATAAAAATCCCGCAATCCAAGTATTAATCGTAGCTTCAGCTCCCATCTCAACCAACATCCCATCTACAAGCTCATACCGATTATCCGTCCCATCGTCATAGGTCAGAAACTCCTTCAGCGTCATTCGTCGTAAGTTTTTGACCGTTGGCGAAGCCTCTCGTTGAGAGAATCGCGCATCATCTGTTGCAACTGTCATCAGCGTCCTCCGCTTGACCAGAATCATCGTGTTCTTAGGCTAACCGTTCGCCGCATCTCTCGCCCTATCTCTCACCTACAGAATCGCCGCGATCGCCAACGCCGCCAATACCCTCACCGAACTCGCCTCATCCCCCACCCTCGACCGTTCCAACGCCGCCAACGCCCGTCTATCGCCTAACTTACCCAGTGCGATCGCCGCCGATCGTCTCACGGCCTCATGCTCATCCTCTAGCAATGCCATAACCCGTGAAACCGCCGAAATTAGACCGATCCCCGCGATCGCATTCACCGCCTCCACCCGCACCATCGCCTCCACATCATCCAACCCCTTCAACAACAAATCCACCGCCCCATCCCAATCAGAGACCTGATCCCCGCAATCTCCACAGCGTTCCCCACCGCCCCGAACGATCGCCCCCACCGCCGTCACGATCGCCGATCGCACCGCCCCAATCGGAGACTCGATCGCCCCGCACAACATCGGCAGCGCCCCCGCATCCATATGCGCCAACGCCCAAGCCGCATGACCCGTCACCCCCGTATCCCCCATCCCCGCCACCACCTCAAGTAACCCACTCACCGCATCCGGCCCGATCGCTACCAACGCACTCGCCGCCGCACTCTTCACCCGCACATCCCCATCCTCCACCAACGCCAAAATCAATCCTGGTACCGCAAACGGATCCATAATCCTCGCCAACGATCGGCCACATCCCCGCCGTGCCATCGCGATTGGATGCTCCCGCAGTCCCCGAACCAAAATCCCCGTCGCCGCCTCCCCAATCTCCCCAAACGTCGATGCCAACCGCTCCTGAACCCCATCCCTCGGATCAGCCAACGCCTCCACCAACCGACCCAAAACATCCTCATCCCCCTCATCAAACGTCAGCAACGTAATCTGCTGCGTCACCACCTCAAGCAGCGCATCCGTCTGAGCCGGGTCAATCGCACGAGCCGAAAACTGAGACATGATAGAAACACACAACACGACAACACACTCGGACTAGGCGGCAACCATGGACCTCAATGAAATCCAAGAAAAACTACAGCAAGAAGACTTCCAGCCCCGCCTCAAAGCCGTCCAAGCCCTTCATCATTATCCGTCCGAAGTCGCCGTCCCCATCCTCACGGGCCAACTCACCGATCGCGAATTCCTCGTCCGCACCTTCATCGCCATGGCCCTCGCCAAACACCACACCGATCGCAGCTTCCAAGCCCTCCTCGAAATGATGAAATTCGACGACACCCCCAGCGTCCGAGCCGAAGCCTCCAACTCCCTCTCCCTCTTTGGCCGCATCTCCCTCTCCCACCTCACCGCAGCCTTCATCCAAGACGATCACTGGCTCCTCCGCCGCAGCATCCTCGCCGCCCTCACCGAAATGGACAGCCCAATAGAACTCCTCGAAGTCTGCATCGAAGGACTCGCCGGACCCGATGAACCCGTCCAAGAAGCCTGCATCGACGCCCTCGGCAGCCTCCACAGCAGCCCCCAAAAAGCCACCGTCATGGAAATCCTCATCGAACTCTCCACCTCCGACGACTGGCGAAAACGACGTCAAGTCGCCCTAGCCCTCCGCCACTTCGATCACCCACGAGTCAGCGCCACCCTCCAAAAACTTCGCCAAGACCCCGACCACCGAGTCATCGCCGCCGCCCTAGAAGAACTCCTCTAAACAATGAGTACAAATGTTTTGTGATCCACCAGAATCCTTATAGTATGGATATTTACAGCTTGGGTGGATCATAAGCAGCAATAACATGGAAATACGATCGCATAGGCTACAAGCTTTAGCATAGTGACGTTTCAGGCAATCCAAGACCTAGCGACTATGGCGAAAAAAATCTTTGCAAGCGTTCCAGACACGATCGCAGACGACCTCCAAGACTGGGCGGATCAACAAGGCCGATCGCTCTCCAGCCTGGTCAGTTACATGCTGGAAAACAGCCTTCGCATCGCAAAAGACAGAGGCGAATTCAAACCTGATCCTACCGCCATCAAACGGAGATAAGCCATGTCAGAATCCATTTCAGACCCACCGATCGTCGGCCAAATGATCTGGAAACTCCCCGGCAGCGTCGAAACCATCCTGTACCTTCGCCGCCAAGCAACAGACGAATGGCAAATCTACACCGCATTTCCAGAACTCCTCCAACCCGAAGAAGTCGAAATGTCTCCCGGCTACACCACCTTCCTCGCCCTCCTAAAACAAGGCTGGTCCCTTCTCTAGCGCTCTTTTCTTCTCAATTCTCACCTCTCAATTCTCAATTCAACAAACTTTCCTTCAACGTCCGACCCGTCAACCCATTTCGTGCATTCAACTCCCCGGACGATCGCCCCAACAAAAACGATCGCAACCCCGCACTCATATTCTGCGATCGATAGAAATCCGCCCCCTCCACCGACTCCACAATCTCCAACTCCACCCCCCCAAGGTCCGCCGCCCGAAAATCCGTCCAAGACAGATCCGCATTTCCCAACCTTGCGTCCACCAGACAGGCCCCCATCAGACACGCCTTACTCAAACTCGCCCCACTCAACCGTGCTCCCCTCAGATCCGCACCGCGCAGATTTGCCCCACTGAGATAAGCACCCATCAAATTCGCATTCCGCAGGTCCGCATTTTCCAAATCAACCGTATTCAAAAACGCCCCCGCCAAACTCGCCCCCGGACCCATCGCCCCACACTTCCGCCACTCAAACCCCGCCATCCATACCGTCTCCGAGTCATACCGCGCCAACTGAAACCGCGTCTCCTCAGTCACCACCGCCCCCTCAAAATTCACCCCCTCAAGGCGCGATCGACTCAAACAAGCCCCACTAAGATTCGCCCCAGAAAGGTCCGCACCCGTTAGATCTACCCCCCTCAAATCCGACTCAACCAGAAGCGATCCCCGCAGATTCGCCCCCCTCAAATCACATCCCACCCACTTCACAAAACTGAGATCAACCCCGCTGAGATCGACCCCACTCAGGTCCAACTGGTAAAAGTCATACTCCAGACCCCGCCCCGATCGTAAAATTTCAACTTGAGCCGCTTGACCAACCGGAAGATCCGATCGCAACACCCCCCGAAACCGACCAGCCGCAACCCCATCACCCGTCGCCATCTCCCCCGTAACACCCATCACAACCACCCCCAAAATAGCCACTCCAATGTACCAACCCCACCCCCGCACCATGCACGACTTCTTCGCAAAAAGCCAAGGAACCTGGCACACCCAGCGCGAAGTCCACCACCTCG
>JAYUJY010000055.1:0-2081 GCA_043764895.1 Synechococcales cyanobacterium
TTATCCAGAACCTGATATCGGGCTTCGGCCTTACCGTATTCTGGACGGTAACGGTCACACTCGTTGGATTCAAATTCACTTCCACTGGATGGACGACCCTCATCTATTGATTACGGCTCAAGATGTCACAGAAGAACGTAATGTCGGGGCTACCCTCATTCAAGCCAATTTTCAAAGGCGATTTTGGCTCAATCAATCTCAAGATTTTATTCTCATTCTCAACGACGATCGATCGATTCAAGAATGCAGTCAAGCTTGTTTCATCATGTTAGGCACAGATGCGGTAATGGGGCGACCGATCGGTGATTTTATCTATTCAGATGACCGGGCGATCGTCTCCCAACTCTTGCAAGATTGTGATAACCAGCCCAAATCGTTGCTGGGTGTCCGAATCCACATTCTTGACCTAGCAGTCGGCTGGTTCAATCTCTGGTGGCAAGGTGACTGCGAACGACGACAGGGCACTCTATTCCTCAAACCTCAGCAGCAAATGATCCAACGGTCTCCATCCCGTCGAGCGAGGAGAACTCCCAGCGATCGGTCTTAAGAGCTTCAAACCCTCTCAATCACTTTAGGATCGCGAGGGTTTCTAGATATATGTTCGGGCACCCCTATCGGCGTTCTCGGTCGGTGACAAACGGGCGATCGTGTCTTATCTCTGGGTCGTAAATCACGGACGATGCATCCCCTAGAGCAATGGGCACCATACCTACACACTCAAATCCTTTGCCTCTCCAAACTCATGCGAATCCCACGTTTAACCTATCTTATTTTCTCGCTTTTGATGATTGGATCGATCGCCAGTTGCAGCAGTAAGCCTAAGCCTAAAGCCAAGACCGCACCGTCCTCCTCTTCAGCAATCAGTATTACCAAACCCATTAACAAAGCCCGCGACGCCAAAAACACCGTTGAGCAAGTCGGTAAACAACGTGAGCAGCTCAACCCCGAAGCTCAACCCACCCAGCCCTAATCTCAAGAAATCGGATCAGGCGAAGAAGTCTTTGCTGGACGGAGTTATCATAGATTATCTTAGTTTCCTACACTCGACTAAAATCTAATGAGGTCGATCGCACTTCTCCTCTCTCCAGGCCGATCGGATGCTCTTTCGCGTAACGCCCCACTTGACTAAATCCATGGTAGTCCTTGGCCGTTAAATTGGCCTCGACGATCGCTCCTTCTGAGGTTCGGATGACGATGTGACCTGATGGATTCTGAGTCAGGTCGTGGGTAGCTGACGTATCGGGTGAAAGAGATTGATTTAAGATTCCATTTCGGGTAATTGTGATGTTGCCCTCTGCGTCTCGATTGAATTGATAGGTTTGGAATTGAGCGTTGTCAGTCTCGTACCCTTGCAGTAAATAATCCGCAACAAATGCTGATTCAGTTCCTTCCGGGGCTAAGTTCCCTAGCGATTCCGTTTGGGTTTTGAAATTCGTTGTTATTTTGTCGATTCCTTGGTCTTCGAGATTCAACCGGACTTTCAGAAACTCGGTCGTTTGGTCGCTCGACATTCGATTGTTTGAAATATCGTAATCGTCAATGCCAACCTTTTCAAAGGATAGAATTTCTCGCTGACGCGAGTCTAACATTCGGGTCCGATCGGCCTCTCTTTCAATCCGATACATTTCCGTCTGATACCCATCCTCAGCGCCGTAGTGCTGGGTTAGCCGATCGATCGTTCCCGCAATCAATTGCTCGGCCATCTGACCTGGAGCGAGTGGGGGCAAGTCTGGAGATGCGGACATCATCAGCTCGTCACCTTCACCCGGCGTCAAGTGATATTTTGGCGGCGGTGGCAGAAATTCAATGACGGTAGCATCGATGATTTCACCCTCGATCGCGATGCTTGAAGTCGTTGAGGTCGTTGGGTCTCTGTCTAGTAAGATTCCCTGGAAGACGGGCGATCGTGATTCTGCATTCAACTCAATGAGACGCAGTATTTCAATCACGAGCTGCGCAGCTTCTTGAGTCATGTGGTTGTAAGATGACTGCGCCTGGGAGCTATCAGAGCGGTCTACAAACGGGGTTGACATGGTTCTTCTCGTTATAAAAATCCGTTCGCAACGCCCCACTTAGCTGTC
>JAYUJY010000056.1:0-37080 GCA_043764895.1 Synechococcales cyanobacterium
GATTTGTAGGGGCATGGCACGCCGTGCCCCAAACCCAACGGAGAGGTTCCAAATACCTGGCTTATTTACGCCGCATAATACTAGTCTAATTAACCCCCATTAGCTACCGATTTACTATGTCAACCGAACTTCCTTCTGGAACAGCCACCGTCAGCGATCGGAGTCCTGAACCGCGATCGATCGACTTTTTCAAGTTGATGGTGGTTTTTGTCGCGACTGTTATGGCCGTGATTTTTGGCGCTTCGGCGTTGAGTGAGACTATTGTTTCAGGAATGCCTGTAGCGGTTGAGCAGCAACTGGGAACTGCTATTGTCCCGATTTATGAAAAAACTGCAAAACCGGGCAAAACCCAAACTCAGCTCAACCAATTGCTCGATCGCTTAGAGGCCCAACTCCCGAAGGCGACACCATCTCGCGACTATCAGATTTTATATTTTGATGATCCGATGGTGAATGCGGCGGCAATTCCAGGCGATCGGATTTTGGTCTATCGGGGACTACTCGAACAGGCCGAGTCTGAAAATGAACTGATGATGGTGCTCGGTCATGAACTGGGCCATTTCCGCAATCGGGACCATCTGCGCGGACTCGGCAATGCCCTACTTTATCAAATCGCCTTTTCGACGCTGTTCGGTGACATGGGTTCTATTTTTGGGATGGGCGCTTCAGTCGTGGAGTCCGTGGGGCGCGCGCAGTTTTCTCAGCAGCAAGAGACTCAGGCGGATGAACTGGCGATTACGCTGTTGAATCAGCATTATGGTCATGTGGCAGGGGCAACGGACTTCTTCGATCGCATGAGCAAAATCAATCGTCCAGATTTGCCGTGGTTAGCCTCGCATCCCGCCCCTAGTCAGCGGGTGGAGCAGTTGAAAAAGCTGATTTCCGATCGTCAATATAGTGTGAAAACCAAAACCTCAATGGAAGGCTTTAACCTCAAAAAATGAGAACGTTATCTAACCTTTAACGCCGCTCGCTGCATCGCTAGGGACAATGTATTTTTGCATGGCGATGAAGAATGCGAGGATGGGTGCAATAGACAACACAGAACCCGCAGAAACAACCCGCCAATCCGCATCCGTGACGCCTGTGAGTTTGGCGACACCTAGGGGAAGGGTCGCAAGTTCGGGTTTGTTTGTGATAATCAAGGGCCACAGGAAGTCGCTCCAAGAACCAATGAAGACGAAAATGGCGAGGGTCACGAGTGCAGGTCTGACGGATGGAAGCATGATGTTCCACCAAATCCCAAGTTCTGATGCGCCGTCAATGCGGGCAGCTTCTTCGAGTTCTTTCGGGACGCTTTGGAAGGCTTGACGCATCAGAAAGATTCCAAATGCAGATGCGATCGATGGGAAGATCATACCGAGGTACGTATTCTGCAATCGGAGCTGGACTGAGATGATAAACAGCGGAATCATCACGATTTGGAACGGAATGAGAATGGTGGCGACAATGCTGGAGAAGATGAAGTCGCGCCCTTTAAAGTTCAACCGTGCGAGAGGGTAGGCGGCAAGGGATGAGGACAGAAGGTTTAACACGACCGTCAACAGGGATAAAATAAGGCTGTTGAGAAAATAGCGGCTGAAAGGGTTTCGGGGGTCGGCGTTCCAGGCTTTGGTGAAGTTTTCGAGGGTGGGATGTGCGGGGATGAATTGGGGCGGGAATTGGAAGAGGTTTTCGCCGGGGGATTTTAGGGCGGTGCTGACGAGCCAGATCAGGGGCATGAGCATGACGAGGGCGATCGTGCTTAGGAGGACGTAGGTGGAGAGGGTTTTGAGGGGCGATCGGGTTTCGAGCATGGAGGTTTTTGGGATTTGATGGGTGGGATGCGGGGATTTGATGTGGGGATTTGATGGGTGGGATGCGGGGATTTGATGGGTGGGATGTTGGATGTTTTGTTATTTGGTGGCGACGATCGCGAGGTTCCAGGCCATGCGTTTCATTCCGGGAATGCGTTTTAGATTTTGGTCAAATCGTTCCAAACGTAAATAATTCGGGCGGAGTCTGTTTTGTTCGAGGATGATTTTTTTCCAGTACCGTTCTTTGTTGGGATGCACTTTTTCGATGAGATAGAATTGTAGGAAAATCCATAAGGTTGCTAGCCAGAAGGTATCATAGCGCGTGGTGCTGAATTTTTGTTGGACTGATTTTACGATGTTGATGTGTAATGGCGTTTCGTCTTCCGTTCGCACTTCGGTTGCAATTCGACGATAAATGTTGATCACAGGGTTATGTCTAAGCGGATCCCAGAAACACATTTTGCCGCCCGGTTTTAAGACTCGGTGCATTTCACTAATCGTTACTAGTGGGTCCGGGATGTGATGGAGGAGATTGGCGGCGTAGATAATGTCAAAGGTGTTGTCGGGATAGTCGATCGCCATGGCATTGATGACTCGTCCTTCGATGGTAACTCCATTTTTTTCAGCGAGTTTGAGCGCGACTTCAACCATTCCAGGAGAGTAGTCGGACGCGACACATTTTGCGCCAAGGTTGGAAAAATAGACGCTGTTTTCGCCTGCGCCGCAGCCGAGATCAAGCAAATACTTGCCGCTGACATCACCGAGATGTTTTAGGATAAATCGGTTCTCCGGAGCAGTGCAGGCTTCAAAGTAATCCGCAACTCGGATGCCGTCGATGTCGATGGTGCTGGCCCATCGATCGTGGAAGTCTTGTTCACGCTTTAGGAGGTCGGGGTTTTGGCGATCGTCGATCATGGTGGGTTTGTGGAGGTTTTTGGGGTGGATTTGAGGAGGGTTATGGGTGGGTCGGTGCGGGTGGGGTGCGGGGTGGGTCGGTCCGCATGGGTTGCTTCGCTTAACCCATCCTACGTTGGAGGTGTTTGGGACTATTTTTGGTCTTTGGGTTTGCTGCCCGTGTTGCGGACGTTTACGATTTTGTTGAGTAAATCAAACCAAAAGGGTGCGCCCATGGCGATCGCGACTCCGCTAATCCACCAGCCGGAAAACATCCCGAGGAAGCCTAAGGGTTTGACGGTGATCATTTGGAGGACTTGCAGCGGTAATGCGATGTCTGGAACGCTGGTGGTACTCATACAGGATTTGTAAAGTTCGTTCCATTGTTCGTGGGTGAGGAGCGTGTAAGGTTTGCCCGTGGTTAGTTCGGGGGCGTTGGAGTTGTAGGGGCAGTCGAGTTGTTGGCTGAGGTTGCTGGGGTTCCAGGTGATGGGGAGGGGGATGTCGGCGAGGACTTCTTGGGTTTGGTCTTTGAGATTGCGTAAGTTTTGACCGACGTTGCTGTTCTGGGAACCATCGTTCTGAACGGTTTGGCTGGCGCGTTGGGTAATCACACGGCGCAAATTGTCGTCACTTGCAACGCGGCTGAAAATGTGAAAGGTATCGGAGTTGGTAAACATGGCGATCGCTAAACCAATAATTAAGGCAACGCCTTTTGCATTGCGTTTGTAGACGCCAGAGGTGCGAGACATAGACCTGTCAAACCACGTTGCAACTTCACTCCGAAAATCACTAATGGAATTACTAACAGTATGACCTCGGCTCTGAGCGCGACGGGCCAGAATACTTAGGCTGTCTTTAAAAGATTTGGGTAAGTAGTCGAGGGCGCGATCGATGCGTTGGTAGGATTGATAATCTTGATAAATCCGATATTCATCGGGCGTAAGTTCGTTCAGCGCTGAACCGAGGCAGTTTTGTTCGTTCTCTTCTGAGGTTTGGCTTAGGGTCTCGTCGGTGATGGTGCTGCATTGTGCAAGATAAATTGATTTACGATCGAGGACTCGTTTCTGAAGTTCTTGGCCTTGTGCTCTAATTTTGTCGTATCTGGCATTAATCGATTTGTACGTGGTGCTACTTTTATCCACGATCGTTGCGATGTCTGTCAGCGTCGGCTGCAATCCACCTGTAATCCAAGCCCGTTGATTATCGGTTCCAAATAAGCTGATCTTATCGGCAGCAACCCGATCCAAAAACGTGCGAATGCGATCGTCTGCGTCGGTGGGACAGGTGTTGACGTAACGATCGAGACTCTCGGCCATGCGATCGATGCAGAGAGGAACGGTAATCAAATCACTGCGATAGTCGCTTTGGATTTCTTCAAAGGTTTCGACGAGATGATAGAAGTGAGGGTCGCTGCTGAGGTCTAGTTCTAGGCTCACTCCCCGACTCCAAATCCCGCAGGTCTCGACATTGGCGGTGGGTTCGATGCGATCGCCTGCGACTGAGACGTCTCCGAGGATGCGGGTCACAAAATTCTCAAGGCGCATCTCGATGAGTTTTTCGCTTAGGTGGGAGACGCCCATGCGTTCCATGACGACGGTGGCGAAGGTTTCGGGTTCGATGTAAGACGGGCCGCTCGATTGGTTGCGACCGAATGCGCCTTTGCGATTGCCGGGGAAGATGACCCGAGTCATGGATCGAAATCCTGTTGCGAGAGCGCCTTTTGCTTCTTGGTTGACGTTTCTGATCAGCGGATCGTTGTAGATTTCGTTAATCAGAAGGTTGAGCTTCCGTTGTTCTATTTTTTGTGTGCCACCGGAAATCAAGTTTTCGATCGAGTCCTTAAGATGCTTTGCTCGCCACTGGAGCAGGGTGGTGATGAGTTCTTGGATTTCTGAGGCAAGAAGACTCAAAATCAAGTAGATAAAAACAATGCTGATTAAAACATCTAAAACAAACGGCAGATTCATACCAGGCGTCCAGTGGCAAAGGTCCAAAATTATAATAGGCCAGCGATTCGTTTATGAACCACTGACCTATTAATACTTAGTATTCAACCTAGTTGACGGGATTGGCGGGAATCGAACCCGTAACCTCTGCCGTGACAGGGCAGCGCTCTAACCAATTGAGCTACAACCCCTTGGTGCCTGTTACGTTTTCACGCTTTCGACCTCTGTATAGTGCCAGAACCGATCGCGTTTGTCAAATACTTTCCCAAACCTTTTTCGAGAAGACGGTCTTAGGCGAGTTTTTGGTTGCAGATCTCTGAAAAAATAGAGGTGGTCTTCACGGTGCTCTCCTCATGCGATCGATCGCGCAAATCAACGACAAAATTCAAGCGGGCACAGCCGTGGTGCTGACGGTGGAGGAAGTGAAGGCGCGGGTGGGCATCGAGGGCGTTGCGTTGGTGGCGGCGTCGGTGGATGTGGTGACGACGGGGACTTTTGAACCGATGGAGTCGTCGGGGGCAATGATTAATCTGGGGCAGACGGATCCTCCGATTAAGATTCGCCAATGTTGGTTGGATGGGGTTCCGGCCTATGCAGGCTTTGGGGCGGTGGATTTGTATTTGGGTGCGAGTCAGATTTCTGAGTATGGGGACGAAGATGAGAGTCGTGAGTTGACCCGAATGCGAGGCGGGGGCCATGTGATTTCGGATTTGATTGCGGGGGAGTCGGTGCCACTTAGGGCGATCGGGCAAGTGACAGACTGTTATCCACGCAGTTCATTTGAGACGATGATTACGCGCGATCGGATTAATCAGTTCTATCTCATGAATCCGCGCAATCTCTACCAGAATTTTATTGTGGGGGTGAATGGGGGGGAGCGGCCTTTGTATACGTATTTGGGGGTGTTGCAGCCGCACTTGGGCAATGCGGTGTACTCCAATCCCGGTGCGGTGTCGCCGCTGCTGAATGATCCGATGTTGGAGTCGGTGGGGATTGGGTCGCGGATTTGGTTGGCGGGGGCGCAGGGCTATGTGTCGTGGGAGGGGACGCAGCATTTTCCGTTGCAGAAGCGTCTGCCCAATGATACGCCGATCGGTCCGGCGGCGACGCTAGCGTTGATTGGGGATGCGAAGCAGATGGATGCGCGGTGGGTGCGCGGGTGTTATTTCAAGGGGTATGGTCCGTCGTTGATGTTGGGGGTGGGGGTGCCGATCGGGGTGGTGAACGCGTCGGTGATTGCGCGGTGTGCGGTGTTGGATAAGGATTTGGTTGCGCCGATTGTGGATTTTTCGATTCCGCGCCGGGTGCGTCCGACGTTTGGGTTGGTGAGTTATGCACAACTTAAGTCGGGGAAGGTGAATATTGATGGAAAGTCAGTTCGGGTTGCGCCGCTAGCGAGTTTGTATTTGTCTCGGCAGGTGTCGTTGGCGCTTCAGGCAGAGATTCGATCGGGTCAGTTTTTGTTGTCTGAACCTGTGGCAAGACTGCCGATCGATCGATCGTTTATTCCGCAGGATATGCGGGGGAATTAGGGGAGGGAGAGGAGAGAATGGGACAATTGACGATTGAACTTCAAGTTGATTCACATTGAGTTGTAACCTTCACACGATCGACGATCAATTATTGGCGCGATCGATTCATTCTATCCATTAGATCTTGGATGTCAGCACGCGACTGACTCTTTGGATTGGTCTTAATCAGCGACTTTGGGTCAGCCGCTGGAATTTCTGAATCTTTTTCTCGTAAGCCGTCGAAGAGCGATCGTTCATCGTGGCCCAGTTTGTTGTATTCATCAACTTTCTTCTTGTAATCAACCACAATAGTGTTGTAGCTATCAATCTGCGTTTGGCGTTCTCGAACCTGAGCGTTGTGAACCTCAACAGCATCATTAAAACGGCTTCGTTGGTTCTCAAATTCAGCAATCAAACCCGTGCTCGGGTCGCCAGTTGCGACGCTGTTTTCCGCACTCTCTCGAACCCGGTTTAGTACAGAAGATTGCTCTTCTAGCCGTTGAGAACTTGACTTTGACTGGCTCTCGGTCCCATCAAGCTCTACCCTACGGGCTTTTAAATCGATTTCCAGTCGATCGATTTCGGGCTTTAAAATTTCCGCGCGCTCGTCAATGACTCGTAGCGTCGATCCGGCTTTAACGGCAAAGGAAACGGTCTGTTGTCTATTGGTAAAATATTTCGCATAATGTTGTTCTAATTCCGGCTCTCCTAGGTTTGAAATCTCTGTTCCTAGGTGCGAATGCAATTCATTTAGATACCGTTCTCGATCGTCGGCTTTATACTGATTCAACACCTTCAATAACCGTTCATCTTTGACCCTTGTGACGGCTGATTCTAAGAGTGGCGTCAATCGATCGCGCTCAGATTGGCTAAACTTATCGTAGGCGGCATGGAGCATTTCGTGTGCGGCGGTCACTTCCATCATGCCTTGAAGCCTCGGCTCCGTCACCACTTGAATGGCAATTTTCCCAACGCTACCTCGGCGACTATAGCAACCCATCATGACGCCTTTAACCGGAACTTTACTACAGGTATTCAGAAACTCGCGGCGCTGTTCTATGGTGGGATCTTGGCGGTAAAATATTCGCTGGGCCGATCGGGTCATGGCGGTGGCGGTTGCAAGGCGTTCGATGTCGGGAGAAGACGCTTGGGGCTTGACGTTCAGCCAGTCTAGAAGCATATCCTGGTTTCCCCCGACCCAGATCGTCACCAAAAACGCACCGATGAAGAGCCACTGAAACAGACGACTGAACCGAACCATAATTTTCCTCTACCAAAAAAGCAACCCACTCGTACTGCGTGGCGTAAATGAGACCTGTATTAAACCCGTTAGGTTTGGGGCACGGTATGGCCATGCCCCTACATATCCGGGTTCCAGAGACCGTAGGGGCACGGCTCAATGTGCCCCAAAAACCAACAAAGAGGAGTTGAATCGCTGGGTTATTTAAGCCCCAAGCCCACTAGCCGCCTGTGACGGAGAGGCCATCGACCCAGACGTGGGGGGCGACGCCCGAGCCTGTGAAATGGGTTTTGGGTTCGACATAGACGATCGCTTTTAGCATTTCGCGAATGTCTCCGGCGATCGTGGCTGAATCGACGCTGATGCGTTTGCCATTTTTGATCATCCAACCGTCGAAGGGCAGTGAGAACGACCCTTGTGTCGCTTGGACGCCTGCATGGAGCGCTGAAAGATCATCAATTAGGATGACATTATCGGCTGTATCCAAACTCAAGGTTTCCTTAGGGGATTCTTCGCCTGCAAAAATGTGGAAGAAGTTGGGGCTGACGGTGACTTTTGCGCCCATGTTTGCGTTTCCGGTCGGTTGCGCGTTGAGGCGTTTTGCAGTTCCGGCACTGTGGAGGAAGTTGCTGAGCACACCATTGTGAATTAGCGGGGTGGTGCGGGTGGGAGTGCCTTCGCCGTCGAAACTACTCGCTCCAATGTTGTCAGGATGCAACTCGTTGTCGGTCAAGCAAAACATCCCAGAGGCGATCGTTTCTCCTAAGGATTCAGGTGTGGACAGACTCTGGTTATCCAAAATGCTTTGGGCATTGAAGATATTTGAGAATGCGCCGACGAGACTCAGAATCGCTTCGGGTGAAAAGACGACGCGGTATTTTCCCGTTTCGATTTTTTCGTAGTCCAGATGGCTGATGGTTTTGTCAGCGGATTCTTTTACGCAGCCTGCAATATCAAGGTCGTCTACGCCGTAGCCAACGCGGAATGCACCTGCACTACGAGGTTTTTTTCCTTCTTGTTCAGTCTTGGTATATAGGTAGACCGAAGCAACTGAATGCGCTTCATGACGCATAGCTCCATTGCTATTGATATAGAATCGTTCCACCGATCGTTCTGACAATCCGTTATACGGCACAGAGACGATCGCATCGTGAGCACTAATCAATTCCTTTTCGGCTCCCGCTAGCGTACTCAGAAGTTTTTCGACTGTTGCAGATTGCGTTGCGTGGGACGTGGCAGGTGCGATCGGAGTTGTGGCTTCGGGGCTGAAGTCTGCAAGGTTTTCCGTTGCGCCAAAGTTGCTGGCATCGTAGGCCGTTTTGAGCGCCAATTCGAGACCTTCAGGATCCACATCGGTGGTGCTAGTGACGCCGATCATCCCATCCGGATGCCAAACGCGAACGGTGACGCCGCAGGACTGAGAGGCTTTTAGTTGATTGGGTTCACCGCTATCGACTTGAACGCTGGTGGATTCGGAGCTTGCGCCGTAAATATCGAATTTTTGGATACCGAGTTTGTGAGCTGCGGTTTTGGCGTCAGAGGCGATCGTTTGAATTTTTGACATGGGTTAGAAATTTATGAAGGATTAGATAGGGTTCTATGACATCGGCGTAAACAAGACCTTTATTGAAATCAATCAAAATGAGGGTCGCTATTAGATCGCTTCTTCGTGGGGTTTAGGGTTCGGCGAGCCAAACCCCTACAGTCTCTAAACCCCGGATTTGTAGGGGCACAGCTTGCCATGCCCAAAACCCAACGAAGAGTTGAATCGCTGGGTTATTTAAGCCGCAGACGACTAGGTTTATTTATCGACCGCCGACCGTAATGGCATCGACTTTCAAATGAGGCTGCCCAACGGTGACATACACGCTGCCACTCACCGATCCACAGAATCCTGCCGCCAACCCTAAATCTTGGGACGACATGGAAATTTTGTGCATCACGTCCACAGCTTCACCGATCAACGTCGCGCCTTTCAATGGCTTGGTCAGCTTGCCGTTTTCGATCAAATACGCTTCGTCTACAGCAAAGTTAAACTCGCCTGTAGGTCCAACGCTGCCGCCACCCATTTTTTTGCAATAGATACCCTTGTCGATCGAATTGAACAAGTCATCCGTCGAATACGCACCGGGTGCAATGTAGGTGTTGCGCATCCGACTTGCCGCTGCATAGCCATAGCCCTGACGACGACCGCTTCCAGTCCGGGGATGCCCTGTGCGAACTGAACCTGCCCGATCGCTGATGAAGTTCTTCAAAATGCCGTTTTCAATCAGCAATGTGCGCTGTGCAGGCATTCCTTCGTCATCCATGTCAATGGTTCCAAAGGCGTCTTTGGTCAAACCTTCATCCCAGGCAGTGAGATTTTCGTGGGCGATTTTCTCACCTTTCTTATCCATGAAGGGCGTGGTTTTACGCTCGATTTGGGTGGTTTCGAGCAGATGACCGCAGGCTTCATGGAAGATGACGCCGCCGAATTGGTTCGCCATCACAACTGGATAGCTGCCAGATTCTACGTAGTCGGCGTAGAGCATTTTCCCAGCGGATTCAGCCACTTCTTCTGCATCATCGGCGTAGTTCCAATTCCGGAGGAAAGCCGGATCGCTCGTATTGCCGACGCGCTTGTTGATGCTCGATCGGTTGGTCCCTTCAGAACACAGCAAACTGTAGCCCACCGATTGAGTCAAACGAATATCTCGGGCAAACGTCCCATCACTTGCTGCCACCATCACCTCTTGCCAATCCCGGAAATACACCGCCCGACGAGATTGGATGTGAGTTGCTTTTTTCGCTAGCGCCCCATTGGCCGACAGCAGCACATCGCTCATTTCAGGCATGGAGCTACTATGGGCAAGCCAGTCCTCTTTGCTCCGCTGTTTGCCGTAGTCCCGCATCATTTCTAAATTAATTTCCGGCACAAACGAAGTCAAGCCAGGGAGATTAAGTCCCATGATGCCCAAAGCTTTTTCTAGTGCGGTTTTGAGTCCGGTAAAGCTCAAATCATTGGTCGAAACATAGCAATCGGCCTTGCCTCGGAAGACGCGGACCCCTGCGCCCGTGGAAAGGCGTGGCGCAATGCTTGTAATGGCGTCGTCTTCGGCCATGCAGCTAATGTAATTAACCCGCTCTAAAAAAAACTCAATAAAGTCCGCACCTGCCGCTCGTCCCAATCCCAACAAAGTCGAAAGCGGTGCTTCCCAGCTTTGGTTGAAGTGGCGCGGGGTCGCATCGTAAGTCAAGTTAGGAATCGCATTCGATCGCAGCAAGGGCGTGGAAAGGAGTGGCGTTGCAACCATGGTTGTCCTTATATATAAATTCAGAATATTCCCAGTGTAACAAACGCTTAACGATCACAGCCGTTTTCTTCGAGGTGCGGAGAACCGTCCTTAGAAGCTATTCTCAGAAGAAGTAAAGCTGCACTGCTGTCATCACTCCTCCAATCAAGCCCCCTGCCGCCGCCTGCAACTCGTTATGACGCTTCATCTTCACCCGTGCCATTCCCACGATCGGCACTAAGACCAAAATCGGAGCCATCATCCAACCAAAGTGAGCCACGATCGCCACCAGAGAGTTTGCAATCGTCGTGGTGTGAATACTGATCTTCCAACGGCGTGTAATCAAAAGCACGATGATCGCATTGGTTACGTAACAAAACATTAACCCCCGCACAATGGAGGGAGCGTCGTACAGGGTCAAAAAAAAGAACCCCATGGCATAGCTCAGTACTCCTAACGTCAGAGGATTAATTCGATGCTCTCGCACAATAAGTTCTGTTGAATTGATGACATTCTTGTGCTTAATGTAGTAAACATACACAAAAATAATGACACTTGAAAATAACGTCGCGATCGCAAAATAGAAGAGTCGCGTGCCCCAAGTCATGCCAGGTGTCAGGCTAGGCGCGCCGAACAACAGAACCGCAAAAGCAATAACTGGATTAATCAATGGATTAAAAATACGAGAAATCACTTCAGCCATTCGATCGCACAGGTTCAAGATCACATCGAAGAATAACCTACGACTGGCCCATTTCTCAGAAAATGTCAGCATCCGACTTGGCACAACAACTGGACCAATAAAGAATTACTTATAGGTATTATTCAATAACGAACCAAACTAATATCGAAAAAACTATATACATAAGATGACTGAGGCGATATATTAAGTGAACTTCCGAATCATTCGCTACCGAATCAATACCTAGCTTTCGTGACAGTGTTTTGATAACATTTTCAAGCAGCATTGCTTTAAGACATCGCTAGGTTCGGTTTTCATTCACCGTCAGGAGATTTTTAGATGTCCCAATTCTCATCGGGAGCATTTTCAAGGCGCAAGTTTTTAGTGGCGGCTGGTGCCACTGCGATGGGTTCGACTCTTTTAAAAGGTTGCGCCCTCAGTCCACCCTTAGCCTCAGATTTATCACCCAAGGCGCAGGCCGTTACCCTCAGTCCAACCACGACTCCTGAAATCGCTTCAGTGAAGTTGGGATATATTGCGATCGCTGAGTCGGCTCCCCTCATAATTGCCAAGGAGAAAGGCTTTTTCGATCGGCATGGAATGACCAACGTCACTGTGTCCAAACAAGCCTCTTGGGGTGCCGCACGGGACAACATTGAAATTGGGTCTTCCGGCGGTGGAATTGACGGCGGTCAATGGCAAATGCCGATGCCTCAACTCATTTCCGAAGGACTCATTACGAAAGGAAATCGTAAGATTCCGATGATATCTTTGGCGCAGTTGAGTACTCAAGGTAACGGCATTGCGATCGCCACTCAGCACAAATCACGCGGCTTTGGACTTGATGTTTCGGGTGCGGGTGATTATGTCAGAGGAATGAAAGCTTCCGGTACACCGTTCAAAGCGGCCTATACGTTTCCTCGGGTCAATCAAGATTTTTGGATTCGCTATTGGTTAGCGGCAGGTGGCATTGATCCGACAAAAGATATTGATCTCATCGCCGTTCCTGCCGCTCAAACAGTGGCGAGTATGAGAACCGGAGCGATGGATGGATTTAGTACGGGCGATCCTTGGCCTTCACGGATTTTACGCGATCGACGTAAATTTGGGTTTCTAGCGGTTCTCACGGCCCAAATATGGCCAGCCCATCCAGAGGAATACTTTGCGATGCGGGAAGATTGGGTGGGCCAACATCCAAAGGCAACAAAAGCTCTTCTCAAAGGCATCATGGAAGCTCAAATGTGGTGTGATGACCCCAAGAATCGAGTCGAAATGACGGCCATTCTTGGACAGAGAAAGTATTTTAATGTTCCTAGCGAAATCCTAATGGGTTCGTACACGGGAGAATATGTTCTGGGCGATGAGTTCAAAACTGTAAAAGACGATGCTTACGCCGTTCGCTACTGGAAAGACTCAAGAGGAAGTGTTTCCTATCCCTACAAGAGCCATGATCTCTGGTTCTTGACTGAAAGTGTCCGATGGGGATTCTTACCTGAGGGCTTTCTTGGACAGGCCGATCGGGTGATCAATGCGGTGAGCGGCGAAAAGTATTGGCGTGAAGCTGCTCAGGAAATAGGGATTCCCGCTAAAGATATTCCGCCAACGGCCTCGCGAGGCATTGAGAAGTTCTTCGATGGCGCAGAGTTTAACCCTGAGAAACCCAAAGCCTACCTAGACAGTTTGCGGATTAAGACCATTAAGGCCTAATTTAATCGCAGGCTTAATCCCTGGGTCTATCAAAAGATCTTTCATCACGTCACAAAAACAATTTAGGGACATTCACCATGGCGTCTAGTACCAGTAAAGCTCCGGGACTAAAGATTGGCAACTTCAATCTTTCATGGAAAGGGATTCAAGAGAATGTCTTACCACCCGTAATCGCGATCGCAATTTTCCTTGGCTTGTGGGAAGCCCTATCCGCTTCAGGGATTACCTTGCTCCCTGGACCTTCTAGCCTCTTCACCGATGCTCGAACCTTTGAAATGGTCAAGTATCCTTTTTACGATCGCGGCGGTATCGACAAAGGAATGTTTTGGCAAACTTGGGCAAGCTTGCAGCGAGTTGCAATTAGCTACACAGCAGCGGCGATCGTTGGGATTGGTTTAGGAATTGCGATCGGCACAACTCCGCTTCTCTCAAAGGCACTTGATCCATTGTTCCTATTTTTAAGAACAGTTCCGCCTCTTGCTTGGGTGCCTATCTCACTTGCTGCATTGAACAAAAACGAACCTGCGGCCCTCTTTGTAATTTTCATCACCTCAGTTTGGCCCATCTTGATTAACACAGCGGTTGGCGTAAAGCAGATTCCGCAGGATTACATCAACGTTGCTAAGGTCATCCAAGTTTCCAACAAAACATACTTCCTCAAAATCTTGCTTCCCTCCACTCTTCCATACATCTTTACCGGATTGCGCGTTGCGATCAGTCTGGCTTGGCTAGCTATTATTGCTGCTGAAATCGTAATGTCTGGAATTGTTGGAATCGGATTCTTCATCTGGGAAGCCTACCAGAATAACTACATTAGTGAAGTTATCCTAGCGCTAGTCTGGATTGGTGCAGTCGGTCTACTGCTTGATAGTCTCATGGGTTGGGCACAGGACAAGCTAACGAAGGGTTAACTCGTAGCTCTTTATCGGAATTAAGCTTATTCTAGCAAACCCTCTTAACTTAGGTCTTCTCCCAAAAGGAGGGGGAGCTAGAAACTTTTGAAAACCGATCGACTTTTGCCTCTCTTCACCTTTGTCTCACCTCTAATTTAGCAGCTTGGCTTAATAGAAAAAATCATGACAACCACAGAATTAGTCAGAATTGCCTCCGCCGGAAAAACGTTCCCCATCGGAGGTGGCAAGGAATACATTGCACTTAAGGGCATCGACCTCAGCATCAAACGCGGCGAGTTTGTTGCTCTCATTGGGCACTCTGGCTGTGGAAAATCGACCTTGCTTAATATGATCGCAGGGTTGGATTTAGCAACTGAAGGCGTAGTCGAACTTGAAGGACTGACCATTACCAAGCCCGGTCCCGATCGAATTGTAGTATTCCAAAACTATTCTATTCTTCCCTGGCTAACAGTCCGCGATAATGTGGCTCTTGCGGTGGATGAAGTCCTAACGGAAAAAACGCCTCAGGAACGAAAAGAGCTAGTCGAACACTATATCAATGTCGTAGGACTCACGAAAGAAATCGAGAAATATCCCGGTGAAATCTCCGGTGGGATGCGACAACGGGTTGCGATCGCCCGTGCCTTGGCCGTTCAGCCCAAGCTGCTCCTCCTTGACGAACCCTTTGGCGTTCTTGATGCTCTGACGCGTGGCAACTTACAAGAGCAACTCGTCAAAATCTGTGAAGATAACCAAATCTCCGCGCTCATGGTGACTCATGAAGTGGATGAAGCCGTTTTGATGAGCGATCGAATTGTGATGTTGACGAATGGTCCAGCATCCAAAGTCGGGCGTATTTTAGAAGTTGATATTCCCCGGCCTCGCAAACGTCTAGAAGCTGTGAAGCATCCTAGTTACTATCAACTTCGCAGCGAAGTCATCTACTTCCTAAACCAACAGAAGCAGGTGAAACGAATGCGGGCCAAGAAGGTCCAAGTGGTGACGGGTCATGGCTTAGAGAAAACCAACCTAGAACTTGGATTTGTTCCGCTGACGGCCTGTGCGCCGATGATTATTGCCAAGGAAAAGGGATTCTTTGCCAAACACGGACTTGATCAGACGGGTCTCGTTCGGGAATCAAGCTGGCGGGGTGTCGTTGATGGACTCACAGGCGGCTACATTGATGCGGCTGCAATGCCATCGGGAATGCCACTCTGGATTAGCTTAGGCGGAGCAGGCGCTCAAAGTGTTCCGGTCGTTAGTTCTTTGACGCTGAGTCGGAATGGAAATGCGATTACTTTAAATAAAAAATTCCAAGATCAGGGCGTTAAAACGCTAGAAGATTTTCGAGACATGATTCGGCAATCGCCTGAAAAACCGCACCGAATGGGAGTCGTTCATCCCTCTTCGATGCACAACTTACTGTTGCGCTATTGGCTTGCATCTGCGGGAATTGATCCTGACCTAGAACTCACCCTCAAGCAAATTCCTCCGGCGCAAATGGTCGTGGATCTTAAAGGCGGAACCATTGATGGTTTCTGTGTCGGCGATCCTTGGAACCTTCGGGCCGAAATTGAAGGAATCGGGTTCACGATCGCTCGGGATATTGACATTTGGAAGGGGCATCCCGGAAAGGTGCTGGGCTGTCGGGCCGATTGGGCTGCGGCTTACCCAAATACCTTCATTGCTTTGACTAAAGCGATGTTAGAGGCCTGCCAGTACTGCTCCGATCCTGCCAATGCTCAAGAGATTCGCACCATATTGGCGCAGAAAGATTATCTCGGCACCAGCATGGAGTTTATTCATCTTGGCGGTCCGAATGATGTGATTCCGGGCGTAGAATCTATTGCGCATCATGTCTTTTCTGGTGAGGGCGTCAACCGTCCTAGCCGGACCGAACACCTGTGGCACATGGTTGAAATGGCCCGATGGGGAGATGTTCCCTTTCCTCGAAACTGGGTGGAAGTGCTGGAAAAAACCTGTGCAGTGGGGGTCTTCAGTACCGCAGCACGTGAACTCGGAATGACCGAAATTTCCTATGCCCGCAACTCGATTCAGCTTGTCGATGGTTCAACCTTTAGTGCAGAAGATCCGATTCGTTATCTTAATGACCTGAAGATCAAACGAGATATCACAATGGCAGAAATTGCATTGGGATAACGTTTGGATCATCCTCTTTTCGATCGCACTCTAATGCCCTGATCGTTCATTTACCTTTCATGGACTTCTAACTATGACGACGACTATAAACACCACTCATTCAGCGCCAAAATCTGATTCTTCGATCGATCGAGACAACTTTCTAACCATCAAGAATGTGACCAAATTTTACCCAGCCACCGCTGGCGTAAACGTCGTCATTAAAGACATCACGCTCACCGTCAAGCAAGGTGAATTTATCTGCGTGATTGGACACTCCGGCTGCGGAAAGTCAACGTTACTCAATACCGTTTCAGGCTTTGCGACCCCCGATGAAGGGTCGGTTCACATGGGCGGAAAACTCATTACGGAACCCGGTCCCGATCGCATGGTAGTGTTCCAGAACTACTCTCTTATGCCGTGGCTCTCGGCCTATGACAACGTGTATCTTGCACTAGATGCAGTCTTTCCAAATAAGTCTAAATCTGAGAAAGATCACATCGTTCAAGAGCATCTCACCATGGTCGGACTCGGCGATGCCATGGAGAAAAAGCCCCCCCAACTCTCGGGCGGGATGCGTCAACGGGTCGCCATTGCTCGGGCCTTCTGTTTGCAGCCGAAGGTGATGATTTTGGATGAACCTTTTGGTGCGCTAGATGCCATTACCAAGGAAGAAATGCAAGAGGAAGTCTCCAAGATTTTCATGGAGCATAATTGCACGGTCCTCATGGTGACTCATGACATTGATGAATGCTTATTCCTCGCCGATCGCCTAGTCATGATGACCACCGGACCCGCCGCAGGCATTGGCGAGATTCTAGAGATTCCCTTTGCTCGTCCCCGCGATCGGGAACAGATTCTGGAAGATCCTCGCTACTATGAGCTGCGCAACCGAGCGCTAGAATTTCTCTATAGCGGATCTAATCACTAGTATCGGCGTTGGAGCGGCGGCTGTTCGAGCGATGTGTCATGGCATTAATCGGAAGTCCGCCGCATTAAGCAAGGCTTGAATTTTGGATAGCAGTCTCGAAAATTCGATCGGCTTCGTGTCATATTCATCGCACCCCGCCGCTAGACAGCGTTCCCGATCGCCGCTCATGGCGTGGGCGGTCAAGGCAATCACCGGAATTTGTCGCGTATTTGCGGATGCTTTGAGTCGGCGCGTGGCTTCCCATCCATCAATGATCGGAAGACTCATATCCATTAAGACGAGATCCGGTGCGATCGATTGGGCCATGGCAATCCCTTGTGCTCCGTCTATTGCAATTTCAATTTCAAAACCATGACGAATAAGTCGCCGGGACAGCATGTCGCGGTTAACCTCATTATCTTCAACAAGCAGAAGTTTTGGCATGGAACAGTTTAGAGCTGGGACGGGATTTTGTAGATGCGTTCTCTACTAGGTTGCCCTACTTTTAAACTATTTTTAGAAATGGATTTAAATCTTTCTGCATTAAAGTCAGGTTAGGGCATGGCCATATCCTTACAGTCTCTGAAACCCGAATCTGTAGGGGACTGACTCAATGTGCCCCAAACCCAACTATTAGGTCGTGGCGATCGCTGGACGCCATTGTTTTGAGCGCACATTCTGGGAACTTGGATCTAGGACGGGTGGTTTCAGCGGCTGAACCGTTAGCGGTAGCCGGATAGTGAACGTTGATCCGCTGCCCAGGGTACTCTCCACCGTAATGTCGCCCCCCATCATCTGACAAAACTGCTGACTGATAGCCAGCCCAAGGCCCGTGCCTCCGTACTCGCGGGTGCTAGACGCATCGGCCTGACTGAACACCTGAAACAGTTTTCCTAAGTCCTCTTGGGAAATACCAATTCCAGTATCAGTGACTTGGAATTCAATGCCGAGCTTGTTGGTCGGAGTGGACCAATTGATCATCCGGATATTGAGCTTAATCTGTCCATTGTGGGTGAATTTTGCTGCATTGCTCAATAGGTTCAGCAGCGATTGACGAACCTTCATGACGTCAGCATACATATTACTGACTTCTGAAGAGACGTTGATTTCAAGTTGATTGTGATTGGCCTGCATTTGCAAGTCGATCGTAGGCGTGATCAGCGTCATTAACGATCGAACTTCAAAATGTTCGAGATAGAGCTGCATTCGTCCAGCTTCGATTTTGGATAGATCTAAAATGTCGTTGATGAGTCCAAGAAGATGTTTTCCGGCGTTTTGAACCTTGTCAAGATCTGAGACCATACTGCTGTTTAAGCCTTCTTCCTTGGCATCTTCTTGAAGCAGTTCACTATACCCAATGATGGCATTGAGCGGTGTGCGCAACTCGTGGCTCATATTGGCCAGAAACTGACTTTTCGATCGGCTAGCAGACTCGGCTTCGTTCTTCGCCTGCATCAGTTCTTGAGCAGTTTTTAGTCGATGAATAAACTCGCCCAGATGACAACCTAACGTATTAAGAACAGCTTCGGTTTCAAGGTCCGATCGATGGTATTTCTGAGAGAACAACGACAGCACACCCAGCACCCGTCCCCCATGCAAAATGGCAACTCCAACGCCCGATCGAAGCCGCAGCGATCGGGCCGAAGTCGTCCGTCCCAATAAACTATTGACATTATTCTGTAAGTCCACCCATTGAACATTTCCTTGATGCCAGACGCGCCCAAGTAAACCGACATTCTGCTGAACAATCAGATTTTCAGAAATCTGTGACCATTCTCTTAACGTAAGGTCTGGCACGTCTTTCAACTGCCGATGATGCCACGATTGTTGTAAGACTAGGACCGTATTTTGAGGCTTTTCGCTCTTGCCGAGGGCGGAGACGAGCCAAAGCTCACCTAGATCCCAATCCTGATTGCTACAAATGGCCTTCAAAATTTCGGTCAGTGCAATTTCTAAGTCCACAGCTTCCGCTGCAATTTGGGTCGTTTTGTACTGGATTTTAAGGCGTTGATCGGCTTGAAAACGCTTTTGCCAGGTGTTGGCGAGAGCCGTATAAATGCTGGCAATGGCCAGAATGGCCAGAATAGTGAAGATGACAACTTGGCGTTTGCGCGTAGTTTTTTGAATAATCCGATCGCTCAAGAGCTGATCACTCACAGGAACAAGCGCATCGTAGAGAAAAAATTGCGCATTTAAGGCATCTTCTGCAACGCCGATTACAAGAGATTTTGTAGCAGCATCCGGTAATGCCCCAGACAACTCTGGAGAAAGATACTTTTTGAAAGTAATCATCTGCTGCTCCACATTCAAAAAACGAGAATTTGGGAGTTCTAGATTGGGATTACTCTCCACAATAATGACTCGATTATTCTGTAGATGATCGAGTTGTTCTTGAATAGCAGTCTTGAGCGATGCTAACTCAGCATTGGCACGAATGGGCGTGTCGTTGGGCGCTAGAGTATCTTCCGCAATATTGACATACAAATCTCGGGCATACCCAGTCTTGGAAACAGCTTCGGGAAGATGATTGACCAGACTGTCGATGATATGATACGTCTGCCGATCGGGGTCAAGGATTAAGTTAGAGGTATTTCCGACTGTAATAATTTGACTGTGGACGTCCTTAATGACACTGCTTTGAATTAGATAGAGTTCTTCACGGGATAGGTTTTGATTATCCACCGCCTTCATTACCAGTCCCCAATCCGCTTGGATATGGTTCCAATGTTCGGTTGTTCCTAAGGCTAAACCATACTGCATATCTAAGTCAGAAATTTGCTCCATCTTCACCATCACAGCCGTCCGAGCACCCACCACTTGAAAACGCAAGTCGTTGCTAGGGCGATTGCGCTGCGCCAATTCACGATGGATCATCAGCTCGCGCAAAAGATGAGAAAGCTCTTGGTTGTAGCGCAATCCTTGCCGTTCCTTTTTCACAAATTCAATCTGAGAGTCCAGTTCCTCCACAAATTGTTTCATCAAAATGCCCAGCGGCAACGTGAAGACTAGTAGCAGCCCCAAGCCAATGATTTGACGCCACAAGTTTGGATGGACCCAATCACTCTTCTGGATTACGCTGATCCAGCGAGGAACGGGAAACCGTGATTTACGAAACGGAGTAAAAGACACAGGCACTTCGGGGCGGGTAATTTTAGATCAATAGTGTATCCACTCCCCTATTCTCCCCCAAATTAAAGAAATCTTGTCATTTGGACGCGATACCGATCTTTTTTAGTCACCATCACTTCTCCAATCTCCAGCCGTCCTTTGCCTCGAATAGAGATTAAGTCTCCGGTTTTGACCGCGTAACTAGACGAAGTGACGTCTCGCCAGTTGACCCGGACGTCGCCTGTGGTGATCATATCGACCATTTTGCTGCGGGACATTCCGAAGCCTGCGGACGCAACCGCATCGAGGCGCATGGAGGCTTCGGTGGTGGTCATGTCTTTTTTCTTCGGTTCACGGACTTTCAGATCCTCAAAGGCAATGCGCTTGGTTTTGACCGGGACCGATCGAACCTGCACCAGCGTCGCTTCCAAAAATTCGACCAGTTCAGGCACCACAATAGCCTGCGCCCCGCGTTCGCCCAAGATAATCAAATCACCAACTTTATCGCGCACCAGTCCCGTCCCTAGCAGAGAACCCAAGAAATCCCGATGAGTCGCCGAGTCAAACAAAAAATTTCCAGCAATATCCAGCGCCACGAGTTCGACTTGACTCTCGTCTAAAGGAATCTCAGGTCTGGCAAAGGCAAGGCGCTGACGTTCGGCTTGGGGATAACCGCCGAACGCCACCACCTGGATATCGGTTAGCCGAGAAAAAACTCGCAACGCTTCAGTCCATTCGGGCGGCGATAGAAAATCGGTGCAGACAACTTCCCAGGTTTTGATGGCTTTTTCGGCTCGATCGATGGCAAGGGCGATGGTTTCACGGTATTCGACACCTTTGAGTAAGTCTTCGCGAGGCAGCATAGGGGTTGGGAGAATGGGGAATTGAGAAGGGAGAATGGGGAATTGAGAAGGGAGAATGGGCGGGTAGAGTGGCGATCGCGTACTAAACTGGTGAGGAAGCGCAGCTTTGGGTGCGGCTCTGATTTTAGCAACCTTCACTATGCAACCGTCGCACTACTAATCGCCATGACCACAAATTATACCGTTAACTATTCAAGCAATTTTTTGGTTGCTGTGCTGAGCGATCGGATCCAAGCTGAAGAAGCCTTGCTTTCGCTAGGGCGGGAGAATATTCCATCAGAGGCGAGGGCGATTCTGGGGCGCGGCTTTCAGAGCATCGACGAGTTTGGGCTGGTGGACCCGATTGAGCAAACGTGGAAGCGGCTTCGGTTTACGGCGGTGTGGCTGGTGCCGTTTGGGTTAATGGCGGGGATGGGGTTTAACTTAATTACGGGACTGAATACGTTCCCTTGGGCGGGTGATGTGGGTAATGTGGCGATCGGCGGGGCGCTGGGTATGGCGGGAGCAGCGATGGGGAGTGTGTTGGCCAGTGATGCCATTTTTGCGGTGCTGGGCGGAAAAAAATCGCGTTCTTACCGTCAGCGCATTGAGTCGGGGGAGTTTTTGGTGGTGGTCAAGGGTGGCGAGACGCTGGTTCGGCGAGCTACCAAAGTGCTGCTGAAGTACGAGACGCTGAGTTTGGAAAGCTATCCTGTATAGAGAACCCTTCCTTGAGAATTGCTAAGAGGTTAACGACGACCATGCCAAACCCTACGTTAAGTCTTGCCTCAGAAAAGCTTGTTTCAGAGACGGGTGCGATCGAAAGTCTGTACGACACAGATTTCTATGGCTGGACCCAAGAACAAGCCCAAGTCCTCTCGTCTAGGGACTGGAATCGTTTGGACATTGAACATTTGGTTGAGGAAGTGGAAAGCTTGGGGAAACAGCAGCGTCAGGAACTTCGCAGTCGCCTCAGTATTGTGTTGGGCCACCTGCTGAAGTGGGAGTTTCAGCCCCAGTGTCGCAGTCGGAGTTGGCTGGCCACCCTGCGCATCCAGCGTCGCGACATTGCCCGCCTTTTAAAGGATAATCCGAGCTTGAAGCCCTATCTTGAGCACGCGATCGAAGATGCCTACGACAATGGTCGAGATTTGGCGATGGCTGAAACCGATCTACCGGGTTCTCGGTTCCCCGTCGAGTCTCCTTACTCGTTTGATGTTGCGTTAGATGCGGTGTTTTATCCCGGTGAGCCGAGTGAATTGACTGAAGATTAGTCGGTGGGTTTGGGGCACGGCATGGCCATGCCCCTACAGATCCTAGCCTCGGTTACGAATGTGCATCACGCTGAGAATCCGATCGGCGATGTCGTCTGGGATTTCTAGGAGTTGATGGAGTTGTTTTAAGAAAATCTGTTCATCAAGAGACATCAGGCCATCGGATAGGGTGAGGTCGCAGCACATCGCAAAGGCCGATTCACGTAGTTCGCTGGGGAGAGTCTCTTTAGCAGACTCTAACAGCAGGTCAGAGCCTTCTTTCCGGAGAATCTCAAAGAGCTTCGTGTACATCCGCTGCATGGTGTCTGGCCGGAGGTGTTGGAAAAGATGCATTCGGGAGAGACTACTCGTGATGGCATCCAGTTCTTCGGAGGCGAGGTATCCATCAGAAGCGATCGCCAAAATGGTAATCGCCGCATAAGCCTCTTGAGGACTGAAAGCGACCAAGGTGGTGGTGAAAGATTCAGTCAGAATACGGGGGGGAGTCAATAGATTCATGAGCGATTGGGATCTCCTGGCTTGGGAATGTTGGGATAACAACTCCCCTGGGAACGTAGATTCAACATGCCCAGAAGTCTGCTACAGTAAACGCGCAATGGGCAGAATGCTTGTTAAGTTCCGTCATTGTGCGGAAAGTTTGCCCCCTAGCTCCCAATTATGGGGGAACATGAATTTTCTATGCCAGAAAGCCGTCTTGCTCCGTTTATTCAGGAGTACATGTATCGCAATGGGTGGGCCAGTTTGCGTCCGATTCAGGCCGAAGCGTGCCGAGTCATTTTTGATAGCGATGATCATCTGCTGGTGTCGGCTGGCACAGCGGCGGGAAAGACGGAAGCGGCATTTATTCCGGTGCTGACTCAGCTTCATAACAAGCCCAGCGCGGGGATTGGGGCGCTCTACATTGGGCCGATTAAGGCGTTGATTAATGACCAGTTTGAGCGGTTGACGGATTTGTTAGAGATGGCGGATATTCCGGTGCAGATGTGGCATGGCGATGTGACCCAAAGCCAGAAAATGCGCGTGCTCAAAAATCCCCGTGGCATTTTGCAAATCACGCCCGAGTCGTTGGAGAGTGTGTTGATTAATAAGGCGAAGGACTTGGGACGGGTTTTTGGGCAGTTGCAGTTTGTGATTATTGATGAGGTTCATGCGTTCATTGGCAGCGATCGAGGAGATCAGGTGCTGTGTCAATTGACGCGGTTAGCTCAACTCACAGGCAACGAAGCTCGGCGCATTGGGCTGTCGGCGACGCTGGGAGATTATGCCTTGGCGGAACGCTGGCTGGCGGCGGGAACGACACGCAAGGTCACAACGCCCAAACTAGAGATGGCAGGTGCTCGGAAAATTCAGCTTGCTATTGAGCATTTTTACGATCCGGGACTCGTTGTGAGGGCGATCGGAGACGATCGGGATAAATCCTTTAATCCGTACCATTTACACTTATTCCAACAAACGCTACATCAGAAATGTCTCGTGTTTGCCAATGGTCGAACTGCCGCTGAAGATGCCGTCACAGCGATGCGATCGATCGCGCTATCGAAAGGCTATGCAGATGTCTACCACGTCCACCACGGAAGCATTTCAGCCGATTTGCGTGCGGTGGCTGAGGCGGCAATGCGAAAGCCGGACCAGCCTGCGGTGACTGCGGCTACGGTTACGTTTGAAATGGGAATTGATTTGGGCCAACTCGATCGGGTGATTCAGCTCGAATCGCCGTCGTCAGTCGCCAGTTTTTTGCAGCGGTTGGGGCGATCGGGGCGGCGCGGGGGCGTGTCGGAAATGCGGCTGGTGTTTGCTGAAGAAAAGCCGACGGGCGAAGAGACGTTGCCTGAACAGGTTCCCTGGCAGTTATTGCAGGCGATCGCGCTGATTCAGCTCTACTTAGAAGAACAGTGGATCGAGCCGCCGCAGTCGCTCCAGTATCCCTACAGCCTGCTCTACCACCAGACGCTGAGTACGCTCGCCTCCTGCGGTGAGATGACGCCCGCATCCCTTGCACAGCAGGTGTTGAAGCTGCCGCCCTTTGAGCACGTCTCGCAGGATGATTATCGGCTGTTGCTTCGGTATTGGATTGAACTGAACCACGTTGAAATGACTGAAACCAAAACGCTAATCATTGGTTTAAAGGGCGAGAAGATTGTTCGCAACTTCAAGTTCTACGCGATCTTTCCTGACAACGAAGAGTACATCGTGTCGCACAATGGGAAAGCGATCGGATCAATCATGGTTTCACCCAGCACGGGCGATCGGATTTCACTCTCAGGCCACGTCTGGGAAGTGATCGATGTCAACGACAAAACGAAAGCGGTAAAAGTTCGTCAAACGGACAAGTCTGCCAATGCAAGTTCATGGCGAGGGACAACGGGAGATATTCACACGAAGGTATTGCAGCGAATGCGACGGGTATTGCAAGAGGAGCAGGTGTATCCTTACCTCCAAGAGGGAGCCAAGGTTCGGCTAAAAGTGGCACGGGAGTATGCCCGAAAGACGGGACTAGACACCCAGACCGTTATTTTGCTCGAAGAAGAGTATGCCTGTATTTTTCCGTGGATTGGGAGTCGTGGATTCCGCACATTAGAGCGCTACTTACGAAACCATTGTCGATCGGCTCTAAAAATAAAAGGCGTCCGAGGGCGCGCACCGTACTTTCTCGTAGTGAACTTAGGCAAATGTCCGGTAGAAAGTTTGCGATCGGAATTGCAAGAACTGGGTCATCGTCCACTGTCGCCTGAATTGTTTATGGCTGAAGATGAGACCCCTAAAGTCCAAAAGTATGACGCCTACTTACCGCCTGAGTTCTTGCGAAAACAATTTGTGGCGGACGGGTTGGCGATGGATGACGTGAGAAGTTGGGCGTTAGGCGATCGGTTTTAGGGTGTTGGGGATTGCGAGAGTTAAAGAGGGGCGATCGTTTGGGTGCTGCTAATGTTCCGATTGAGCGGACATAGACAGATTCAATAGATTTAATAGATTTAATATCCTAACGACAAGCTTAGATTCGTTCTAGTACAGCAGGCTTGTTGGGGTATCATTGAAAGCATCTATTAGGGGAAGATCATTTGAAGGTAGGTCGTGCCATATACAGGTTTGTTGCAAAGAAAATGGGCCGTTTGAATGAAGGAACCAAGGAAGTATGAAGTTTACCTCTCAAGCGCAAGTAAGTTCTGATGACGCCGCTACCCTAACTGAGGATTACACCATAATTCATGGGGACTCCCGCATTGAGCTAGCTAAGATGCCGGATAGAATTTTTCAATGCTGTATTACAAGTCCTCCCTACTGGGGATTGCGAGATTATGATACCGATCGTCAAATTGGAGCAGAAGAATGTTTGGAAGATTACGTAAATGATCTTGTATCGGTATTTCGTGAGGTCCGACGAACCCTAGCAGATGATGGAACACTTTGGCTAAACATTGGCGACTCGTACACCAGCGGAAACAGAACTTGGCGAGATAATGATAAGAAGAACTCAGCCCGTGGAATGGACTATAGACCACCCACCCCTAATGGACTTAAGCCTAAGGATTTAATAGGTGTACCTTGGCGCGTTGCGTTCGCCTTGCAAGCGGATGGTTGGTATCTTCGCTCAGATATCATTTGGCATAAGCCCAATTGTCAACCTGAATCAGTAAAAGATAGACCCACTCGCTCACATGAATATGTATTCCTTTTTTCAAAATCAGAACGTTACTATTACGATAGCGAAGCTATAAAAGAATCTACTCAAACAAATAATCAGACAAAAAATAAGCGGACCGTTTGGTTTATGAATGCTCTAGAAACAATTTGGAACATTAATACAGCGCCATTTAAGGGTGCCCATTTTGCAGCATTTCCACCTTCCCTAGTTAGACCTTGTATTTTAGCTGGCAGTCAAAAAGGCTCCCTCATCCTAGATCCTTTTTTCGGCTCAGGTACAACGGGTGAGGTTTGTTTGGAAGTTGGAAGAAAATGTGTGGGGATCGAATTAAAATCTCAATATATAGAGATTGCAAACGATCGTCTCAGGAATTCTCAGCTACAGTTGAGCATATAAATTAATAGGAGGGAATTGCCATCTCGCATGAACACGGCAATGCTTCTTGAGTAGATGCTTTATCTGCAATTTTCGTTCACTTCCTCCATCAAAATAAAGCTGAAACTTTTCTTCGCCAAACTCATCTCGAACATAGCAATAACCAGGTTTGGGAAGCTGTTTACTATTAATCATCATTCTTAACTCTCCAGCTCTTGCTTCAGATAGTAGAGCTTTTGGAATTTCAATAAGTTCATAAACCCAATCATTAGGAGATTTAGAAAGAGTGCGCAGTGATAAAATTCGTTCGTAAGAACTCATGTGCCGAAGAAACTGATCTCTAAGTCTTACCAAATCCTCGGGAACATCGCCCCACTGCCCTTGTCCTAACTCCATGAATTTAGAGATATGGAGTTCGTTTTCCTTGATACTTTTATCTGCCTGTGTTTTTAGAGAAAATCTTTCTCCATTAATAGTGATGTCGTGACCTGGGTTTCCTCGATCGGCCATTTGAGAGTTGTTTCCACAGAAGTTTGCAACTCTTTCCAATACGTATTCAAATTTATCTTTTGAAAATGATTCTTTAGACATACAATGGTGAATTAAAAGAGCATCACCAAAGCTATCTAACATACAGGAATCGAATAAATTTGAGTTAATGATCTCATAACTGCGTGCGACAGTAAATTGACTAACAATGGATTCAACCCAGTTAATCTGAGATTCAGTCAATCCATGCAATCTCTCGACAAGAAGCTGAATTTGCCTTGATCTGTCATTGCTCATACTTAGGTAATCACGCAAGAAACGGATGTATTGTAACCTAGCGCGCAAACTTAGCAACTCGCCTCTGAATCAGTAGATGGCTAATTTAGACTGTCGATTTAGGCTATGGACCATCACAAAAGAGGCGCAATTCGAGCTGAAAAGCAATTATACGATTAAGAGATAAATTCAGAAAATTAGCATCACTCAATAAAAAACGGTTATCCACAAACCTGTCACTTTTCCACAGGGGTTGTGAATAACCGAAGCATGAGCAAAGAGAATTTGGCATAACCCATTTCATCTATGACCTGATCTAACACTATATCTAGCGTTTGATCAAGCCCTTTTTGGAATTTATTTAACATTTCACCCTAGATCTAGAGACGATCGGGACCCTGAGGAGCTGTGAAACCTAGAAGGCGATCCCAGAAACGATACAATTCGGGGGCTATTGGCTGCGCTACTGAGGTGGGTGATGATGAATGGAACGGCGGTGAAACGGGTGGGAATCATTGGGGGCGGGCAGTTGGCCTGGATGCTGGCGGATGCGGCAAAGAAATTAGAGATTGACTTGGTGGTCCAAACACCTGAGGCGTCCGATCCTGCCGTTTTGATTGCCGCTCAGACTATCTTGGCCTCTGTGGTGGATGCAAAGGCAACGGCGACGCTGGCCGAACACTGCGATGTGATTACGTTTGAAAATGAGTTTGTGGATTTGGAATTGCTGGGGCAGTTGGCTGACCAGGGCGTGTGTTTCCGTCCGTCGTTGGAGTCGCTGTCGCCGTTGTTGAATAAGTATGATCAGCGATGTTTTTTGCGCGATCGAGCCTTGCCGACTCCGGAGTTTGCACGCCTTTCAGAGAAGACCGAACCCATGGCGTTTCCCAGCGTTTTAAAAACATGCCGCAATGGCTATGACGGTTATGGGACGTTCATTGTGAAGACGCAGGCGGAGTTTGAGGCGGTGCTGGAGCGGGTGCCGATGGATGCGTTGCTGTGGGAATCTTTTGTGCCGTTTACGAAAGAGTTGGCGGTGATGGTGGCACGATCGCTTTCGGGTGAGATTGTGGTGTATCCAGTTGTTGAGACGCAGCAGGAAAATGCCGTGTGCCGCCGGGTGCGGGTGCCTGTGGTCTTGCCCGTGGGATTAGAAGACGAGATCAAGGCGATGGGGCGGGCGATCGTGGAGAGTTTGCAGATCGTGGGAATTGTGGGAATTGAGTTTTTTCAGTTGGCGGATGGACGGGTTCTGGTGAATGAAATCGCGCCCCGCACCCACAATTCGGGACATTACACCCTGGAAGCCTGCGTTACGTCCCAGTTTGAGCAGCAGTTAAGGGCGATCGCAGGTTTGCCGCTTGCGAGTCCTGATTTGAAATGCGCGGCGGCGGTGATGGTGAATTTACTAGGGTTTGAGTCGAGAAAGTCTGACTACAAAGCGGTGCGATCGCAGTTGGCAGCGATTCCAAATGCGACGCTGCATTGGTATGGGAAAGACGAATCAAGAGTGGGGCGGAAGCTCGGACATGTGACGGTGTGTTTGGCCGTGGCGGATGAATTAAAGATGGATGCGATCGTGCGAGAAATTGAGGGGATTTGGTATGATTCAGACTCAAATAATCCAAACCCTTAACCTCCCCTTTCAAAATGTCTGGACACAGTAAATGGGCGACCATCAAGCGCCAAAAAGCCCACGTTGATGCAAAACGGGCCAATGTCTTTACCAAGATGTCGCGGGAGATCATTGTTGCGGCTCGCGGGGGCGGGGATCCGGCGGGCAATTTTCAACTGCGGACGGCGATCGAAAAAGCCAAAGTTGCGGGCGTCCCGAATGACAATATCGATCGCGCGATCGCCAAAGGTTCCGGCACCCTCGGCGGCGACAATGCCCTAGAAGCGATTCAGTACGAAGGCTATGGTCCGGGGGGCGTGGCCATTTTGATCGAGGCGCTGACGGATAATCGCAATCGCACGGCGGCGGATCTCAGGGCATCGTTTAGTAAAAATGGTGGGAATCTGGGAGAAATCGGCTGTGTTGGCTGGATGTTTGTCCAAAAAGGCGTTGTGGTGTTGGAGTTTGACCTGAGTGCGACGGGTCGTGGACGGAACCGCATTGAGGCAACGCTTGATGAAGAAGCTCTCCTCGAAGCCTGTCTAGAAAGCGGCGCTGAACACTATGAATTGACTGATACCGAGACGGGAAAACGGGTCGATGTGTATGCTGAACCGCTGGATCTTGAACCGCTTAGTCAGGCGCTGCGCGATCGTCACTATCCCGTGATCACAATAGAAACACGCTGGGTTCCGACGACGGTAACTGAAGTGGAGGATCCGGAACAGGCTAGGGCGTTGTTGAAGATGATCGATGCTATTGATGATCTCGATGATATTCAGACGGTGACGGCTAATTTTGAGATGGCTGATGAACTGTTGGAAAATTTGGATTAGAACTTGGATTAGAACATTGATCGATTCTTCGTTGGGTTTTGGGCACGGCATGGCCATGCCCCTACGATCTCTGGAACCCGGATCTGTAAGGGCATGGCTCGCCGTGCCCCAAACCCAACGAAGAATCGAATCGCCGTGTCCAAAACCCAGCTACGATCGAACGCCCTGGAATGGGAGAATCACCGTAAAAATAGTCTTTCCGCCTCCGCCTGTTAACTGGATTTCACCGCCGAGACGGGTGACGAGCTTTTGGACGAGGGCGAGTCCAAGTCCGGTGCCTCCCTGTTTGCGGACATCGAGACGGGCAATGCGATAAAACTTCTCAAAGACCCTCGATCGCTCTTCAGTCGGAATCTCAACCCCGGAGTTAACCACTTCAAGATGGAGAAAATTGCCTCGATGGCCTAGGTTTTTCTGGAACCCACGGACGGAAATCGTCTCGCCGTGTGGGGTATAGCGATAGGCGTTGTTCAGCAGCTCAACCATGATTCGCGATAGGCTCAGTTGATCGCACATCAGCGCAGGCAATGACGGCTCAATGTTAATGGTGTAGCTGAGACTGTATTCCTGAAACCGCTTCTGGAATGGATTGACGACGTAGGATAACCATTCAGCAACGTCGATCGCACTGATCAAAAGCGAAATTGTGTCGTTGTCGAGCTGTTGGAGATCTAGCAAATCCTGAACCAACTTTGTCTCCCGATCGCACTCTTTTCTCAACACTTCAAGATAGCGGCTGACTTTGCTGTAGGCCGGGGCGCTGAGGTGAAGTTCTTCGGTGTCGAGGTCGGTTTCGTCCGATCGTCTTAGCGCCAAACTCAGCATTTGAATCGACATCTTAATATTGGACAACGGAATGCGCAGCTCGTAGGACACCGTACTAAGAAAATTGTCCTGAAGCTGGTTTAGACGCTTGAGTTCCACCGCTTGAGTTTGAGACACCCGCAAAAACCGCATCTGCCGAACGCCGATCGCACAGTACGTGGCCACCTGTTCCATCCACTCATGCACCAACCCATCGAATCCCTCCGCTGCCGTCCGGTCAATCACCAGCTCACCCAAGACCTCCATCTGACTGATCAACGGATAGCGCAACCGATAGACCTGCATGGACTCAGCGTCTATATCAACGTCCGCATCAACGTCCGCATCAACATCCGCTGGGTGGGACGACTCCAGACTCGGATTCATATTGGGCAGATCGCCATCGGGGTAGCCCACATGATGCACCACGATCGTCTCTTCATCATCGCGATCGCAGACATACTCGTACCGAGCAATCACCAGCGTACTATCCACATTAAACATCTGAAGCTGACAGCCACATAGGCCAAGCACCTGAACCGTGCCCCTCACCGCGTACTCACAGATGGCATGATGATCCACCGACTCCCGCACAAGCGCCTGGAGCCGTTTCAAAATCTTATCTTTCAACGTTGTGATTACAGCGTCCTGTGTCAAAGCGCCCAAGCGGTGGCTCTCCTAAAGGGGTGAATGACCCTAGCGGTTACATAGCGATTACATTAGGTAATACCCAATTTTACCGTTAGAAGTTCCTATGGCATCAAAATTTGTTGTGACTCCCACGATTCCTTCTCTTTTACTCCTCGATCCCCTCTTAAAGGCTTGGTTAGTGGAGGATATGGGTCGGGGCGATCGGGTCACTGAGGCGCTGTTAAGTCAGGGGACGGGGCTAGATGAGGCGCGGTGGGTCGCGAAAGAAGCGGGCGTCATTGCAGGCTTACCGATCGCCGCACGGGTTTTTCAGCTTTTGGATCCGGAGGTAAGGTTTGAAGCATGGGTCTTGGATGGTGAAACAGTGACAGAAGGGCAACCGATCGCCGCCCTTCATGGACCTTTTGAGGCATTACTGAGCGGGGAACGGGTCGCGCTGAACTTGGCAATGCGGCTCAGTGGAATTGCGTCTGCTACGCGAAAATTTGTTGAAGTCTTGGAACCCTACCCGACTCGCTTTGCCGATACCCGGAAAACCACGCCAGGACTGCGAATCCTAGAGAAATATGCGTCTAAAGTGGGCGGAGCGGTGAACCATCGCATGGGCCTAGATGACGCCGCCATGATCAAAGACAATCACATTGCGGCAGCGGGTGGCATTGCTCAAGCGATCGAGCTAGTTCGCGGCCACGCGCCTTATCCGTTGACGATCGAAGTCGAAACCGAAAGTTTAGGCCAAGTTCAAGACGCCCTAGTCCACGGCGCAGACATCATCATGCTCGATAATATGAAGCCGGAAATGATGACGGAAGCGGTAAAGATGATTCGGGCAACCAGCGATCGGGTCAAGATTGAAGCCTCTGGCAACGTCACGCTCGAAACGCTACAATCCATTGCCAAAACAGGCGTCGATTACATTTCCAGTAGCGCACCCATGACGCGATCGCCGTGGATGGATATCAGCATGAGATTCTAGAGTATGAGATTCTAGGATTTGTAAAAATCACGCATTCCGCCCCATGAACCCTTCTCCTTCCACCCGCCCCGAAACAGACAGCATGGGCACAATCCCGGTGAAATCCGATCGCTATTGGGGCGCACAGACGGAGCGATCGTTGATGTATTTTGCGATCGGGACGGACAGGATGCCGCCTGAGATGATTCGGGCCTTTGGGATTTTGAAAAAAGCAGCGGCGATCGTTAACCGAGATTTGGGCAAATTACCCCCGATCGAAGCAGACTGGCTGATTCAAGCCGCTGACGAAGTGATAGCGGGAAAGCTCAACGATCACTTTCCCCTTAGCGTTTGGCAAACGGGAAGCGGCACACAAACTAACATGAACGCCAATGAAGTGATTTCCAATCGAGCCATTGAACTCGCACATGGCATCATGGGCAGTAAAGATCCCATTCATCCCAACGATCACGTCAACCTCTCCCAATCGTCTAACGATACGTTCCCTACTGCGATGCACATTGCAGCCGTCCAAGTGATGCATACTGGACTCATTCCAGCATTAACCAAACTGCGTCAAGCCCTTAGCGCCAAAGCCGAAGCCTTCGACTCCATTATCAAAATTGGTCGCACGCATCTCATGGATGCAGTCCCCCTCACCCTAGGCCAAGAGTTCTCAGGTTACGTGGCCCAACTCGATCGCGCCATCGCCCACATCGAAATGACGCTCCCCGGACTCTACGAACTGGCGATCGGAGGGACCGCTGTCGGCACAGGACTGAACACCCATCCAGAGTTTGCCGACAGAGCTGCTGCTGTGGTTGCCGATCTCACTGACTTACCCTTCATCTCAGCGCCCAATAAGTTTGCAGCCCTCGCAGGCCATGATGCGATCGTTATGACCAGCGGCGCACTCAAAGCAACCGCCTGCGCCCTAATGAAGATTGCAAATGACCTGCGCTGGATGGGTTCTGGCCCTCGCTGTGGCCTCGGCGAACTGACGCTGCCTGCGAATGAACCGGGTTCGTCAATCATGCCCGGAAAGGTGAATCCGACGCAGTGTGAAGCGATGACGATGGTGTGTGTGCAGGTGATGGGAAATGATAGCGCGATCGGCTTTGCAGGGAGTCAAGGAAACTTTGAACTCAACGTGTTTAAACCCGTGATGATTCATAACCTACTGCATTCCATTCGGCTACTCACGGATGCATCTCATTCCTTTACTGATCACATGATCGTTGGCATTACGCCCAACGTTGAAAAAATCAATCATTTCCTCAACGATTCACTGATGCTCGTCACCGCACTCAATCCGCACATTGGCTACGACAATTCAGCCAAAGTCGCCTACAAAGCTTTTCAAGATAAATCCACGCTTAAAGAGGCTTGTGTAGCGCTGAACTTATTGAGCGCGGAGCAGTTTGACGCATGGGTAAAGCCAGAAGACATGCTGCATCCGGCTTAGGAATAAACATTCGACAACCTACAGGATTTAACCATACCCTGGCGATTGAGATCGCGGCTACACAAACGCAGTCCACCTGCGTGGACTCAGAAATTGTATTAACCCGCGACGGCGGGTTTTGTTTGTGTAGCCGCGATTTCAATCGCCAGGGTTCTTTTGGACAATTTGGACTAAATCCCTAGGGAGAAAGAAAGGGTTCAGATCCGAAGATTGGATCTGTCGCGGCGATCGCTTCTGTCAAGTTACCCGGCGCGGTGCTCCTCAGCAGTCCTTTTTGAGGACTAGCAAAAGTTCCTTCTGTCTGGCTAGGGATTGTGGCGGTGCGGAGATGACCCTGGGACATACGCCTCTACTACGCGGTGAAAATAATAGGCTCTGTATTGAAATCGATCAAAATGAGAGTCGCATTGATCGCTTCTTCCGATAGAATTAATGGTTAGCGAAAACTGGTTACTTCGGATGTCACCGCGATGATTCACGAAATTTTCATGCCTGCCCTCAGCTCCACGATGACTGAAGGCAAAATTACGACTTGGGTCAAAGCTCCCGGCGACAAAATCGAGAAGGGTGAAACCGTACTAATTGTCGAGTCCGATAAGGCCGATATGGATGTCGAATCCTTTAATGAAGGGATTTTGGCTGCGATCGTCGTGCAAGCAGGCGAAACCGCAGATGTCGGCTCGGCTCTTGGACTGCTCGCTGAAACCGAAGCTGAAGTGGAAGAAGCCATTCAACAGGCGGCTGCTTTGATGAACGGCGGATCGGCTAGTGGCGGGTCAAGCGGATCAAACACGAGGACCGCTGCTGCCGCGCCTGTTGACATCATTGCAATGACGCCTGTTGCGCCCAGCCGAAGCCAGGGCGATCGGATCATCGCGTCTCCCCGTGCGAAAAAACTTGCAAAAGACTTTGGCGTGAATTTGGACACGTTAGTTGGCACAGGTCCCCACGGTCGAATCGTTGCTGAAGATGTCGAAGCCGCAGCAGGCAAATCGAAAGCTCCTGTTGCGGCTGCATTCGTGGCTCCTGTCGCAACCCAAGCTGTCTCCCCTAAATCCGCTGCGTCGAAAGCTCCTGCTGCTCCGATCGCGCCACCGACTCCGGGCCAAGTTCACAAAATGAACTCCATGCAGGTCGCGGTGGTCAAAAATATGCTGGCCAGCATGGATGTACCCGTCTTCCGGGTGGGTTACACCATCACCACCGACGCACTCGACAAGCTGTACCGCCAAGTTAAGTCTAAAGGCGTCACTATGAGCGCCCTCCTTGCAAAAGCGATCGCCATGACTCTAGAGAAGCACCCCCTGCTTTACGCAAGTTACGTTGAACACGGCATTCATTACAACGGCGACATCAATATTGCCGTGGCGGTAGCGATGCCAGACGGCGGGCTAATTACCCCAGTCCTGCGCAATGCCAACACCCAAGACCTCTACAGTCTGTCCCGAAGCTGGAAAGATCTCGTCGATCGGGCACGCACCAAGCAGCTTGCACCGGATGAATACAGCACCGGAACCTTCACGATTTCTAATCTCGGTATGTTCGGCGTCGATAGCTTTGATGCGATTTTGCCACCGGGACAGGGATCGATTATCGCGATCGGAGCCACCCGTCCCACCGTTATTGCAACCAAGGACGGCATGATGGGCGTCAAGCAACAAATGCAGGTCAACATCACCTGCGATCACCGAATTATCTACGGGGCCGATGCGGCGTCCTTCTTGAAGGATCTTGCTGACTTGATTGAGAACAACATTCAGTCACTCACGCTGTAGATCAAAGACGGCAGGTCAGACACGCGATCGACACACTTCTAAAAGGCTGCCCATGATTCGTCAGAGCAGCCTTTTGCCGTTGGATTAACCGCCCAGACAACCCGAGTCATTACTGAATGCTTATAAAGAAAAAATAAATCTGACGTACGATTTACATAGTTCTCGTGAAATTAGAGGTTTTAGAGCATAGGGGGCGTGACCCCTCATACAGAACGTGGCATACTGTGATAAGTAGATGCACCCTGATGATGGGGGAGTTGCTTAGCGACCCTCCCTTTTTTCTTGAGAGTATGAATCCTAAAGCTTTTAGCCTAATGCCCCCATCCGCTTGATATAATCGCTCTTCGTAGATGAAAATCCGTTGAGAAGGGAGAAAAGACGTATGTCGCAATGGCAAGTCGTAGAGGGAGGTATTACCGCGCCCAAAGGGTTTCGAGCAGCGGGAGTGACTGCCGGATTGAAGCCGTCAGGGCTACCGGATCTAGCGCTGATTGTGTCCGACGTGGATGCGATCGCAGCGGGAGTGTTTACCACCAGCCACGTTCGAGCTGCTTGCGTCGATCTCTGTCGCCAAAACCTTAAGGCCAAGCCCTACGCCCGTGCGATTCTCTGCAACGCCGGACAAGCCAATGCCAGCATGGGAAAACAAGGCTGGGATGATGCGGTTGAAAGCGCTGAGATTTTGGCAAAAGAACTCAATATCTCCCCAGAACTCATTCTCACCGCCTCCACCGGAGTCATCGGACAGCGCCTCCGCATGGATGCTCTGCGACCCGGCATTCCTCAAGTCGTCGCGGCTCTCAGTGCCACCGGGTCAGACGCCGCCGCCCGATCGATCGTCACCACCGATCTCGTCACCAAAACGATCGCCCTCGAAATGCAGCTCGGCGATCGGCCCGTGCGCATCGGCGGCATTGCCAAAGGATCCGGCATGATCCACCCCAACATGGCCACGATGCTAGCCTTTATCACCTGTGACGCCGCCGTATCTCCGCACCTGTGGCAGGACATGCTCCAGCGCGCCGCCAACCAAAGCTTCAACCAAATAACCGTCGATGGCGACACCAGCACCAACGACTCTCTCATTGCCCTCGCCAACGGTCAATCTCGCACGCCTGTCATTACAACGATAAACGCTGATGCGGAAAAGCTTGAAGCGATGCTAACAGAAGTGTGTATTTATCTTGCCAAATCTATTGCCCGTGATGGTGAAGGAGCCACCTGTCTGATCGAAGTGCAAGTCGATGGTGCGACCAACAATGAAGCCGCCCGCCAAATCGCCCGCACCGTCGCCGGATCGTCGCTGACTAAATCGGCCATCTTCGGACGCGATCCGAACTGGGGACGCATTGCTGGAGCCGCTGGGCGTGCAGACGTGCCGTTTGACCAAGATCAATTGGAAATTCGACTGGGTGATTTTGTTTTACTCAAAGCGGGACAGCCGCAATCCTTCGATCGAACCGGAGCCAATGCTTATCTGATCGATCGCGCCAACGCTAGTACGATCGTTACCGCCAATGGGAACAGCAATAGTCCCGTTCCTAGTCGTGAAAGTACGATCGCTGCTCAATCGATCGATTCTCCAGTCATTATTGGAATCACTGTGGGGAATGGTTCTGGCAACGGTAAAGCATGGGGTTGCGATCTCAGCTACGACTACGTGAAGATCAACGCTGAATATACAACTTAGTTAGGTTTTGGGCACGGCATAGCTATGCCCCTACAATCTCTGAAAAGATAGATCTGTAGGGGCATGGCTCGCCGTGCCCCAGACCCAACTAGATAATTTCTACGTTTGTGGAATTATCGATCGCTATTTTCGCCTTCTCCACAAAATCCACCAACCAATCCTTCATCAGATACGTCGCCCGACAGTCATCTTCGTTATACATGACGATCGAATCCAAAAACTGTCGATCGCCGCTCGATAACCACTGCGCATACCAATAAATCGACTGCGCCCCATTCGCACTCTGATC
>JAYUJY010000057.1:0-7483 GCA_043764895.1 Synechococcales cyanobacterium
CGCATCCCGCAGCCACTGCACCCGGCTCTCCGCCTGCTCCACCACCACCACCGGGCAATCCTGCTCCTGCAACAACTTCACAATATTTCGGCCAATCCGGCCATACCCACACACCACCACATGATTCCGCGCTGGCAAATCTTCTGCCATCCCCAACGGCTCATCAGATTGCTTCAAATATTTTGCCAAAAACGGCACCGATTCCGCCCAGTCAAATAACGTCGGAATCGCCCGCAAAATAAACGGCGTCACCACCAACGTCACCGCCGTTGTCCCCAAAATCAGCAGATACACCCGCCGAGACACCAATCCCAGCGTCTGCCCTTCACTCGCCAACACAAAGGAAAATTCCCCAATCTGCGCCAACCCCAAGCCCACGATCAACGCCGTCTTCAGCGGATATTTAAAGATCCGCACTAGGGGCGTGATGATCAAGAATTTGCCCACCAACACCAGCGCCACCAGACCCAGAATCAACTCCAAGTTCTGCCACAAAAACACCGGATCAATCAGCATCCCGATCGCCACAAAGAAAATCGACGCAAAAATATCCCGCAACGGCTCCACATACGTCAACGTCTGATCCGCGTACTCTGCCTCCGAAATCATCAACCCCGCCACAAACGCCCCCATTTCAATCCCCAGCCCCAGCCACTCCGTAAACAGCGCAATCCCCAGCGCCACCGCCACCACACCCAACAAAAACAACTCCCGACTCTCCGTCTTCGCCAATAGCTGCAACAACTTCGGAATCACCCAAATCCCCGCCGCGATCGCCCCCAGCGCAAACAACCCCGTCTGCAACAGCGCCCAGCCCACTGCCAGCCCAATCTCTTCCACTGGCTTATCCAACGCCGGAAGCACTGCCAACATCAGCCCCAGCGCCAAATCCTGCACCACCAACATTCCCAACATCACCTGACCGTGGGGCGTCTCCGTTTCATTGCGCTCCATCAGCGACTTCAGCACCACCGCCGTCGAAGACAACGACAAAATCGCACCCAGAAAGACGCCCTGCTGCGGCGACGTCACCCAGCCCAGCCCCAAAGACGCCAGCGCCGTAATGCCGATCGTCAGCAAAATCTGCAACCCACCGCCGCCCAAACTAATCGCCTGAACCTTCCGCAACTCCGAAAACGAAAACTCCACCCCCAGCGCAAATAGCAAAAATGCCACCCCAAACTGCGCCAGCGTCTCCACCTGCACCAACTCCTTAATCAGCCCCAGCCCCGCCGGACCCACCACCACCCCTGCAATCAAGTACCCCAACAGCACAGGCTGCTTCAACAACGCCGCAAGCAATCCGCCCACCGCCGCCGCCGCCAACACCGACACCAAATCTACAATCAGCCGAAAATCTTCTTGCACAGGGGGAACGCTATAAAAATGAGAGGAATTGTTACAGTCTATTTACATAACCATACTATGATTTCGAGACGATGCTCTCTAGAAGGGCTTAGGGACGATCGAATCACGGGCCATCGCAATGGTGACAGTACGGCAACATTCAGAAACTATTGGGTGTAACATTGTGGATAAACCTATGGAAACCAGTCATATTCTCTCGGGGGAATGTTTCTTAAGGGGCGATCGCAGGGCATCATGACCACAGACGAGGTTGAGCCTTTCTGTAGGTCCAGCTATAGGTCTAGATCTGTCACTATCACGCGTATGGGAAATTCCTATGAGTATTGAGAAAATCGTCGAACAAGCCCTGCAAGATGGGTATTTGACCCCTGCAATGGAGGCCGAGGTAGGCCGGATTTGTGACACGGCATCCGAACTATCGATCGAAGAATACATGGCGCTCGATCGCCTCATGGGTGCGTTGTTGACGGGTGAAGTGGTGGCTGTCCCCCGCAAGCAATTCATCAACGTTATGGAAGAACTCGTCCTCACTGAAGCAATCGCTCGGGTGGCCGAAATCGAAGCTAGCAGTGAACGAACGCTTGATCTAGGTGACATTGCAGCCTATGCCCTAAATCGTCTCCCACCGCTCTATGCCACCACGGAAGAGGGGGCTACCTACCAGCGATCGAAAGCGAAGGAAGAACTTCACATGATCATCGCAGACTGTGTTCATGAAGCCATCGCTAAGAATCTCGATCGTCCATCGCAAGGCGATCGGGTCGCAATTGTGAATTCGAGTAACAAAAAAGAGCTGCTATCCCAAGTCAGTACCTTGCTGCAAGATTACGCACCCGCCTATGAGTCTACGGGCGTTGGACGTTAGTCACATCCCTAGCGCCTTGAAAATCCCCGGCCCACAGCTTAGGGGATTTTTGTATATCCAGAAATTTTACGGACGGACAGTGACTTCGGTTCCAATCGAGACCTGCTCAAACAGCGATCGGACCTCCTGATTTTTCATGCGGAGACAGCCGTGAGACACCGCTTGACCGATCAGACGTTCGTCCTGTGTGCCATGGAACCCTAACTTCATCTGTTCATCAGACGCAAACCCAACCCACCGATCGCCCAGTGGATTGGCCTCTCCGGGTGGAAAAACTTCGTCGGTGAGGGGATGCTTCCAAGTGGGGTTTTTGACCATTTGTCGAATGCGAAAGGTGCCTGAAGGCGTTTCCCAATGGGGTTTCCCAATGGCAATCCGGTAGCTAGCGGTTAATTTTTCGTTGCGGTAGACATACACAATGCGATCGCTCAGGTCCACCGTCAGTCGAGTATCGTACGCGCGATCGCCCCAAGGCAGCTCGGCGGGTTTGACCGAAATCGGTTTGGGCGGGGTTAGCTTGGGCATTGGAGCATTGCGGCCCGTCGCCAACACGCACAATGCAACACCCATGAACATGAACATGAGCGGCAGCTTGACGGAAGGAATAGAGCGCTGGGCAGACATACCTAAATTCTTAATGGCTTATTTTGGGGCGGATTAACATCACGTTTCCCATGACCCTTCTCAATCTAACGCAAACTTCCACAATTTTGGGTTTAGAATCTTGGGTTTAGAAGTCTCCAGAGGTTAGAATCACACCCCTTTTTCCAACACGCCATTGAGAAAAATTTCTGAAATTCCCTCTGCCATATCCTTGAGTTCTAAGACTGAGGCATTCGGGTCAGTCAGCGTCTTTTGGCTAAACCCCGAAACAGCAAACATCCCCAAAAACACCCGCGCTACTAGTCTTGGATCCATCTTGCGATAAACGCCTTGATCCATGGCGGTTTGGAAGAAGGCTTCCGCGACATCGGTCATTTTTTCAATCACGTCGGTTTGAATCCGATCGCGCAAATCTTCATGGAACTGCACCTCCATAAAGCACACCCGCATCAGATCCGCATTGTCTTGCAGATGCAACATCCGCCGCTTCATCACCTGCGCAACGGCCTTATAACTTGCCATTTCACTCAGTTCGGTCAGCAAATCCGTCAGAATCTCGATCCAGCCATCGGTCGCCACCTGAACGAGGATTGATTTTTTGGTTTCAAAATGCCGAAAGAGCGTGCCCTCGGCGATCCCCGCTGCGAGGGCGATTTGCTTCGTGGTGGTTCCGTCGTAGCCACTTCGAGCAAACAGGGTCAACGCTGCCTTCAAGATCCGATCGCGCGTTTCCGATTCAGGAGAAACTCCTCGATTAGGCGTTAATTTGCGTTGCGTCGATCGCTGAAATGGGTTCATCGCCGTTACCTAATATTGGGTCTATTGTGGCTCTAGGTCGGCAACATCGACTATTAAGACTTTCTGCCATTCACCTCGCTTAGCGTCGTTTCCACCAAGTGAGTGCCGCCATGGCAAAGCCGAACAACGGCAGAGCAACGGCACTCAGGAGAATGACGATCGTGACTTGTTGCGGGGTTGCACTGAGCTGACGCCGGGTCACATCGCGGGACCGAATGGAGAGCGTCTGACCGTCGGTTTGACTGGCCCAAGTGAGGGAATTTAGAAACACATCGCCGTTGATTTGGGCCAACAGGAATTGATCCGTTGCAAAGGTTGAATTTCCAAAGACGACTAGACGAGATTCCTTAGGGGTTGGACTAGGGATTGGACTCGCAGTAGGCGTTGGACTCGGGATTGAGGTGGTAGTTGGACTAGGGATTGGGGTGGGTTCAGGCGTGGGAGGAGGCTCAAGTTCGCCTGTTTCGGGATTGACGATCGCACTAGGCGTTGGGCTGGGCGTTGGACTAGGGCTGGGCGTTGGACTAGGCGGCAATACTTGGATCTGCCTCGACAAGGCGACCGCTAAAGGCAATGGACCCGGACGATCGCCTGTGTCGAGCTTCACAGGTTTTTCCTGGAGATTACTTTCGCCCCAGCTTTTTTCATTGGTTAAGGCGATCGGAGTAGCTGCCACGCCTTGGACGGGTTGGATTTCTAAGGGACGAGCTAGCGGATAGAAGGAAATATTTTTAGCGAGTTCTTTTGTAATCGGATGAGCGTTGCCGTTGTAATCCTGAACAATGGGAGCCGCTGGACCTAGTTTAAATAGTTGCCCCGTGCCGGATGCATCGATCGCCACTCGGTTGTCTAGGACAATGCCCCACGTCTTGAGCAACGCATCCAGATTCGGCTGGGCCTCGGGATCAATTAGCACCATCAGATTTCCCACTTGATTCAGATACGCCTGTACCGCCTGCAACTCCGCCTCGAAAAACGGCTTCGACGGTCCCGCCATAACCAAAAGCGCTGCATCCGGTGGAACTTTGGCCGTCTGAGCGAGGTTCAGGGGCAACGCTTCAAAGTTTTTATCCTGAAGCGCTTTAACCACCAAACTGTAATTTTTCTCGCCCGGTTCCAAACTCCGCTCACCATGACCTTGCGTGAAATAAATGCGGGGTTTTCGATCGCTTTGAATCGCAAGTAAGCTGCTCACCAAACGACTTTCAGACAATCGTTGCTGGGGCGCAATGGACTGGACAAACTGCTTCCGATTTTTACTCGGCAGCTCTAAATGAACATCCCGGCTAGCGGTACTGTTTTTGATGTCAAACTTTTTAGCGAGATCGGGACTGGCATTGGGATCGACAAATTCAAAGGCAAAGTTAGGATTTTGGCGACGGAAATTTTGGAGTAAGTCTCGGTCCTCCGGCATTTGTTGCTTATCAAACACATACAGCGTCAACGGCTGCTTGATATTTTTCAAGACCTCTTGCGTCTCAGGAGACAGTGTAAAACGTCCAGTGTCCGTCAGATCGACGCGGTACAGATTCCGCACCGACAACACATTCAACAACCCCAAAATCACCACCATTGCGATCGTCGAGACCAGCGCCCCGGAACCCACCTGAGTCGATCGCCGCTGCCAAAATTTCGGCTGACCCGCGCCGCCCTCCCAAAACCCCAACAGCAAAAACCAAATCCCAATCAATACAAGCCCAGCGATCGTCAACCCAATAGCGACCGCCCCAAACCCCGCAATCACCCCCGATGTCAACCCCGCAGACACGAGTCCAATCCCAAACCAAACCGCATTTTTAAAAAACCATTTCACCAAAACCATCAAACCGCCCCAAATTTCTAACTTCTCAATTCAACATTCTCAATTCTCCTCACGATCGCTGAAACCTCAACGCCTCAACCGACTGCGCCGTCAGAAACACACCCAAAAAGATATAGCTCCCAAACGCCACCAGCGTACTGCTATCAAACACACCCTGCACCAAATTCTCGTATTGCTTCAAGAGCGAAATATGGGCTAACACATCCGCCAACACGCCACTGGTATTTGCAGCGATCGCATCCACCACCGACAATAGCAGCACCAACCCAAAGGTCGCGATCGCCGCAATCATCGTGTTATCCGTCAATGAGGAGATAAACATCCCTAGCGACAACATCGAAGACGCCAGCAGCAACAGCCCAAAATAGCCCCAGAACAATGGAATCAGCGCGATCGGTGGATTAGCACCCTGCAAGGCAAAAACCTGGACCATCATCACTGGAAGCAGCACCGTCCCAAAATACGTCACCACCGCCCCCAGCTTCGCCACAGCCACAGCCCAATTCGTCACAGGAGACGTGGCTAAGAGTTCCAAGGTGCCTCGCTTTCGTTCCTCCGCATAGAGACTCATGGATAGGATGGGCAAGATAAACAGAACCACTTGCCCCAACACCCGCAAGAAAGTCCGGATTAGTTCATAGGCGTAGTCGATCGCAGGCGCATTGGGATTGGATCCAAATTCAAGCCCTTGACCGATGAGATTAAAATAGAGGACCGCAAAGAAAAAACCTGACACAAGCCAAAATACCCCTGCGATCACGTAACCCCAAGGCGTTAGGACGTAGTTCTGCAACTCACGGCGATAAATTGCAATAAGATTCATCAAAATTAAATTCATAATGCATCCTCCTCAACTTGAACCACTGGACTAACCGACTCCTGAAGAATTGCTTGAGGTTCAGCGGGAATTTCCACGTCTTCGGTGGTCAGATTTAAAAACACATCTTCCAACGTCGCCTGAATACGTCGCATCTCGTAGAGCGGAATCCCACCCATCACTAGGGCCGTAGATAAGTCTGGCCCAATGTCTGACTCAGCGCCTGCTGTCACTCGAACTCTGAATCGTCCATTGTCCGTCAATCCTGTTCCGATCGGCGCAAGGTTCACTAGATTCGGGATTCTTGTCAGAATTTCAGTCAGGTGCGCATAGTCACCTCCTGTTTCAATCTCATAGCTGGTGCTGATATGGAGATCCGACATGAGATTCTCAGGCTTGTTCGTTGCAACAACGAGTCCCTTATTGATAATGGTGACGCGATCGCAGGTTGCACTGACTTCAGGAAGAATATGTGTCGAGAGGATAACGGTATGGTCGCCTGCTAATCCTCGGATTAAATCTCGAACGTCGATAATCTGTTTGGGATCCAGCCCTACAGTAGGTTCATCTAATATAATAACGGGTGGATCATGGACGATCGCCTGAGCGATGCCAACCCGCTGCCTGAAGCCCTTTGAGAGCTTTCTGATCAAAATCTTGCGCTGAAGGGTCAGATTGCATTTTTCTAGGGCGTAATTGACCCGGCTGGGACGATCGCCTGCATTTACACCTTTGATTCGGGCAACAAAATCGAGAAATCCTTCGATCGTCATTTCGCTATAGAGGGGCGGGGTCTCCGGGAGATAGCCAATATTTTTACGAACCCGCATAGAGTCTTCGTGGACTTCAAATCCTGCAATTTTGGCGGTTCCACGGGTTGCGGGTAAAAACCCAGCTAGGATCCGCATCGTTGTGGTTTTCCCAGCTCCATTGGGACCGAGAAACCCCATAATTTCGCCCGGTTCGACCGAGAACGTCACATCCTGAATGGCGGCAGTGGAACCATAAATTTTGCTCAAATGCTCAACTTCAATCATGACGTCCAAGGCTAGATAGGGTTTTAGAAAATAGCTGCTAGCACTTTACCGCATGACCTGAACGGAATCAGAATTACACCACAAAATTACGTCATAACCTAGTATCGTGCGGCGTAAATAAGCCAGGTATTTAGAACCTCTCCGTTGGGTTTGGGGCACGGCGTGCCATGCCC